>JAKDNC010000870.1 GCA_030452025.1 Nocardioides sp.
CGTCAGGATGCGAGCAGGCCCCGCACCGGTCGTCCCGGTGCGGGGCCTGCTTCTGCTGTTCAGCTCTCGCGGTGCGAGCGCCTCACGGCTGCGGGGTCTCCCCCGCGGTGATCACTTGGTGATCTTGGTGACGCGGCCGGAGCCCACGGTGCGGCCACCCTCACGGATGGCGAAGCCGAGGCCCTCCTCCATGGCGATCGGCTGGATCAGCTCGACCGTCATCTCGGTGTTGTCGCCGGGCATGACCATCTCGGTGCCCTCGGGCAGCTCGATGACGCCGGTGACGTCGGTGGTCCGGAAGTAGAACTGCGGACGGTAGTTCGAGTAGAACGGGTTGTGACGGCCGCCCTCGTCCTTGGACAGGATGTAGACCTGCGCCTCGAAGTTGGTGTGCGGGGTGATGGTGCCGGGCTTGGCCACGACCTGGCCGCGCTCGACGTCCTCACGCTTGGTGCCACGCAGCAGCAGACCGCAGTTCTCGCCGGCCCACGCCTCGTCCATCTGCTTGTGGAACATCTCGATGCCGGTGACGATCGTCTTCTGCGGCTTGCGGATGCCGAGGATCTCGACCTCGGAGTTGATCTTCAGCTTTCCGCGGTCGACCTTGCCGGTGACGACGGTGCCGCGGCCCTGGATGGTGAAGACATCCTCGACCGGCATCAGGAAGGGCTGATCCATGTCGCGGACCGGGTCCGGGATGGACTCGTCCACGGCGTTCATGAGGTCCTCGACGGACTTGACCCACTTGGGATCGCCCTCGAGAGCCTTCAGCGCGGACACCTGGATGATCGGTGCCTCCTCGTCGAAGCCCTGCTCGGCCAGCATCTCGCGGACCTCCATCTCGACGAGCTCGAGGATCTCCTCGTCGTCGACCATGTCGGACTTGTTGAGGGCTGCGAGCAGGTAGGGGACGCCGACCTGCTTGGCGAGCAGCACGTGCTCACGGGTCTGTGCCATCGGGCCGTCGGTGGCGGCGACCACGAGGATCGCGCCGTCCATCTGAGCCGCGCCGGTGATCATGTTCTTCACGTAGTCGGCGTGCCCGGGGGCGTCGACGTGCGCGTAGTGGCGCTTGTCGGTCTCGTACTCGATGTGCGAGACGTTGATCGTGATGCCGCGCTGCTTCTCCTCGGGCGCGTTGTCGATCGTGTCGAAGTCGCGGGCCTTGTTCAGCTCCGGGAACTTGTCGTACAGGACCTTCGAGATCGCAGCGCTCAGCGTGGTCTTGCCGTGGTCGACGTGACCGATGGTGCCGATGTTGACGTGCGGCTTGGTCCGCTCGAACTTGGCCTTCGCCATGATGGTGTCCTCCTAGGACTTCTTATCGTGGTACTTCTGGATCGGGATCGGATCTCACCTCGTCGAGGCGGAGCACCGATGGGAGCGGGGGAAGCAGGAGAAGGAGCCTACCTGCTTCCCCCGACTCCTCACTCGCCCCGGGTCTTCGCGACGATCTCCTCAGCGATGCTGGCGGGGACCTCCGCGTAGCTGTCGAACTGCATCGTGTACATCGCGCGACCCTGGGTCTTGGACCGCAGGTCGCCGACGTACCCGAACATCTCGGACAGCGGGAC
>JAKDNC010000120.1 GCA_030452025.1 Nocardioides sp.
GTCGGCCAAGAAGGCGTCCGCCAAGAAGGCCCCGACGAAGGCTGCGCCCGCAAAGAAGGCGCCGGCCAAGGCTGCGTCCGCCAAGAAGGCGCCGGCGAAGAAAGCCCCGGCCAAGGCCGCGTCCGCCAAGAAGGCCCCGGCGAAGAAGGCCCCGGCCAAGAAGGCGCCGGCCAAGGCCGCGCCCGCCAAGAAGGCGCCGGCGAAGAAGGCCCCGACGAAGGCCGCGCCCGCCAAGAAGGCGCCGGCGAAGAAGGCCCCGACGAAGGCTGCGTCCGCCAAGAAGGCCCCGGCGAAGAAGGCATCCACTGTTGCGGCGACCAAGACGGCAGCCAAGAAGGTTGCCACGAACGCGTCCACCAAGAGGACACCCGCCAAGAAGGCGCAAACCAAGAAGTCGCCCAGTGCCAGCGCCGCCCGGGGTCTGGTCGTCCTCGAGGCCGAGGACGCCTGGACCAAGGCCGAGTTGGCCGAGGTGCTCAAGGACCTGCACGCCCACGCGGCCCGACTCAGGTCCGAGGTAGCCGAGCAGGAAGACGTGCTGGCCGGGCTGATGAGGGACGCCGGGGACGGCGCCGGACACGACCAAGCCGATGTGGGTGCGAGCAGTTTCGAGCGCGACCACGAACTCACCGTGGTCAACAATGCCCGTGACATGCTGGCCCAGATCGGGCGTGCCCTCGAGCGCATCGACGACGGCACCTACGGTGTCTGCGAGTCCTGCGGCAACCCCATCGGGAAGATGCGGCTGATGGCATTCCCGCGTGCGACACTGTGCATGTCATGCAAGCAGCGCGAGGAGCGTCGCTGAATCCCAGCGAACCCACTGAACCGGTCGGGCCGACTCCTGCCCGGGGGCTGCGATTCCAGCTGGTCTTCTGGGGCGTCGCGCTCCTGGGCGTGCTGGTGGATCAGTCGTCCAAGGTCTGGGCCGAAGAGACCCTGTCCGGCCGCGGAACGGTCAAGGTCGCCGGTGACTTTTTCGGGTGGCACCTGACCCACAATCCCGGTGCCGCGTTCTCGATGGGTACGACGTTCACCGAGGCACTCAGCGTCATCGCCATCTGTGCTGTCGTCGTCGTGCTCTACTTCGCCCGACGTCTCGGCAGCACGGGGTGGGCTCTCGGCCTGGGGTTCCTGCTCGCCGGTGTCGCTGGCAACCTCATCGATCGGCTCACCCGCGATCCGGGCTTCTTGCGCGGTCACGTCGTCGATTTCATGGCGCTGCCGCACTGGCCCATCTTCAACGTCGCCGACGTGTGCATCAACGTCGCCGCGGCGATCATCGTCATCCAGACCATTCGTGGTCTGCGTCTGGACGGGACCCGGCATGACTGACCAGCGCACCGTGCTCGTCCCCGAGGGCCTTGACGGCGAACGGGTCGACAGCGCCATCGCCAGAATGTTCGGCGTCTCTCGCACCCGTGCCGCAGACCTGATCGCCGAGGGGCACGTCCAGGTCGACAGTGCTGAGGTCGGCAAGTCGGACCGGGTTCACCCGGGGGCCATGCTCGAAGTGGTCTTTCCCCGGATGGATGATCCGCTCACGGTGACCCCCGAGATCGTCGAGGGCATCAAGATCATCCATGACGACGATTCCATCGTGGTGATCGACAAGCCGGTCGGAGTCGCCGTACACCCCAGCCCGGGCTGGAGCGGCCCGACGGTCGTGGGCCACCTCGCCGGTGCCGGCTTCCGGATCGCAACGAGCGGCGCCTCCGAGCGGCAGGGCATCGTCCAGAGGCTCGACGTGGGCACATCGGGCGTGATGGTGATCTGCAAGTCCGAACAGGCCTATTCCCGACTCAAGAACGCCTTCCGGCAACGCACCGTCGACAAGACCTACCATGCCCTGGTCCAAGGGCATCCCGATCCCCTGGAGGGCACGATCGACGCGCCCATCGGCCGGCACCCCAAGTCCGACTGGAGGTTTGCCGTGATGGGGGACGGCAAACACAGCGTCACCCACTACAAGGTGCTCGAGGCACACCGTTTCGCGAGTCTCCTCGAGGTCCACCTCGAGACCGGACGCACCCACCAGATCCGCGTCCACATGTCCGCCACCAAGCACCCCTGCGTGGCCGACATGACCTACGGTGCGGACCCCGCGCTGGCCCGTCGGGTCGGCCTCGAGCGCCAGTGGCTGCATGCGGTGGCGCTCGGCTTCGAACACCCCGACACCGGTGACTACGTCACCTATGAGTCGGGATATCCCGACGATCTGGCCGAGGCCCTCGACATCATCCGCGAAGCCCACTGACTCGAGCGCCCTGACGCTCCGCGCCGCTTCCTCATCATGCGGACGGAGTAGGCGCACCTCCTGCGCGCTGCGAGAATGTCGTCATGGCCCACGACCTCACCCTCCGCCCCGCGACGTCTGGCGACCTGGCGGAGATTGCGGAGCTCTACCAGCGGGTGCGCGCCGCAGCTGTGCCCGAGATGCCGGCCATCGTGCACACTCCCGACGAGGTCGTGGCCCACGTGACCCACTGGGATCTTGAAGCCCGGGAGGTCTGGGTGGCCGAGACCGGCCGGCTGGCCGGATTCATGACCCTCACCCGCACTTGGCTCGACTCGTTGTACGTCGACCCCGACGCCCAGGGCCAGGGCATCGGGTCCGCGCTGCTCGAGATCGCCACCTCGACGAGGCCTGGCGGCTTCGCCCTGTGGGTGTTCGAGAGCAACGAGCCCGCCCGGGCGTTCTACCGCGGGCACGGGTTCGTCGAGCTGGAGCGCACGGACGGGTCAGGCAACGAGGAGCAGGCGCCCGACGTCCGGATGGCGTGGCCGGGGGAGGATCCGGTGGAATTCCTGCGCGCCCAGATCGACGAGGTCGACCACGATCTGGCGCAGGGGCTGGCGCGTCGAAGCGCCCTCACCGCTGCTGTCCAGGCCCACAAGCCGGTGGGTGGTCAGGCGGGACGGGACCATGCACGCGAGCGCCAGATCGCCGAGCGGATGGCTGTGCATGCCCCTGCGCTCGGGGTGGACCGGCTGGACCGGATCGTGCACGCGATCATCACCGAGTCGCTGGACGCCGCCGAGGGTCAGGCCTGATCGGAGGTTGTCGGCGGCACCTGTGAGGATCGGTTCACCGGGTCGCGTAGTCTGGCGTCCTTCCCCGACACGGCGTCTGACCCGGTGGTCCAGGTCGCTGAAGCATGCCCGATCACTACCTCGTTGGGAGACTCATCACCGATGACGTCCGACTCCTTCGTGCACCTGCACGTGCACACCGAGTACTCCATGCTCGACGGAGCTGCCCGGCTGGGAGACATGGCGGAGCGCACCGCCGAGCTCGGCATGCCTGCCATCGCGATGACCGACCACGGCAACGTCTTCGGTGCCCACGAGTTCTACCGCAAGGCCAAGGACGCCGGGGTCAAGCCGATCATCGGGATCGAGGCCTACTTCGCGCCCAACATATCCCGCTTCGAGCGCAAGGGCGTCAACTTCTACGACGGTGGCCGCGACGACGTCTCCAATCGGGGCGCCTACACCCACATGACGCTGCTCTCGGAGAGCACCGAGGGGATGCACAACCTCTTCCGACTGACCTCCGGTGCGTGGCGCGACGGCTACTTCAAGCATCCCCGGATGGACCGTGAGCTGCTCGCCCAACACGGCAAGGGCATCATCGGCACCACCGGGTGCCCGTCGGGGGAGATCCAGGTCCACCTGCGCTACGGCCAGTACGACGCGGCACGCAAGGCAGCGGGAGACTTCCAGGACATCCTCGGCAAGGAGAACTACTTCCTGGAGCTGATGGACCACGGCCTCACCATCGAGAGCCGGGTCCGCGAGGGGCTGCTCGAGCTCGGCAAGGACCTCAACATCCCGCTGGTGGCCACCAACGACTCCCACTACGTGCGCAGGGAGGACGCGAAGTCCCAGGAGCATCTGCTCTGCATCAACTCCGGGTCCACGATGGACATCCCCGCCGGTGACGGTCCCGGTCAACGGTTCGCCTTCTCCGGCGACGGGTTCTACATCAAGTCCCCGGCCGAGATGCGCGAGCTCTGGGAAGGCAAGTACCAGCTCCGCGAGGCCTGCGACAACACGCTGCTGATCGCCGAGCGCTGCAACGTCGAATTCACCGAGGGCACCGGCACCTACATGCCCCGTTTCCCCTGCCCCGAGGGCGAGGACGAGACGTCGTGGCTGATCAAGGAGGTCGAGACCGGCCTGCGGTTCCGCTACCCGGACGGTGTCCCCGACCGGGTCCGCAAGCAGGCAGAGTTCGAGCTCGGCGTGATCACCCAGATGGGATTCCCGGGCTACTTCCTGGTCGTCGCAGACTTCATCAACTGGGCCAAGGACCACGGCATCCGGGTCGGCCCCGGCCGTGGCTCCGGCGCCGGGTCGATGGTGGCCTACGCGATGCGGATCACCGACCTCGACCCGATCCTGCACGGCCTGATCTTCGAGCGCTTCCTCAACCCCGACCGTGTCTCGATGCCCGACTTCGACATCGACTTCGACGAACGTCGGCGCGGCGAGGTGATCAAGTATGTCACCGAGAAGTACGGCGATGACCGGGTCTCCTACATCGTCACCTACGGCACCATCAAGGCGAAGCAGGCCGTCAAGGACTCCAGCCGGATCCTGGCCTACCCGTTCTCGATGGGCGACCAGATCACCAAGGCTATGCCGCCGGCCGTGATGGGCAAGGACGTCCCCCTCAAGCAGATCTTCGACCCGGAGCACGACCGCTACAGCGAGGGCGGCGAGTTCCGGAAGATGTACGACGGCAATCCCGACGTCGCGAAGGTCGTCGACACCGCCATCGGCATCGAGGGCCTCAAGCGCCAGTGGGGTGTGCACGCGGCCGGTGTGATCATGTCCAGCGAACCCCTGGTCGACGTGGTCCCGATGCTGCGCCGTCCCGCCGACGGCGCCATGATCACTCAGTTCGACTACCCGACGTGCGAGTCGCTCGGCCTGATCAAGATGGACTTCCTGGGGCTGCGCAACCTCACCGTCCTCGACGACGCGGTCAAGAACATCAATTGGAACCGGGACGAGGACATCATCCTGGAGGACCTCGAGCTGACCGACCCGAGGACCTACGACCTGTTGCAGAAGGGCGAGACTCTCGGTGTCTTCCAGCTCGACGGTGGGCCTATGCGCGCGCTGCTGCGCTCGATGCGTCCGGACACCTTCGCCGACATCTCGGCCGTCGGCGCCCTCTACCGCCCCGGCCCGATGGGTGCCGACTCGCACAACAAGTACGCCCGCCGCAAGACCGGCCGCGAGCCGGTGGAGCCGATTCACCCCGAGCTCGCCGATGCCCTTGAGGACATCCTCGGCGAGACCTACGGCCTGATCGTCTATCAGGAGCAGGTCATGGCGATCGCGCAGAAGCTGGCCGGCTACTCGCTGGGCCAAGCCGATCTGCTGCGTCGGGCCATGGGCAAGAAGAAGAAGGCCGAGCTGGACAAACAGTTCGAGGCGTTCTCGGCGGGGATGGCCGAGCGTGGTTATTCCTCGGCCGCGGTCGAGACCCTCTGGAACATCCTGCTGCCGTTCTCCGACTACGCGTTCAACAAGGCCCACTCCGCGGCCTACGGCGTCGTGTCCTACTACACCGCCTATCTCAAAGCGAACTACCCTGCCGAGTACATGGCTGCACTCCTCACGTCCGTCAAGGACGACAAGGACAAGATGGCGATCTACCTCAACGAGTGTCGCCGGATGAAGATCCAGGTCCTTCCACCCGACGTCAACGAGTCCGCTTCCAACTTCACCCCGGTCGGCAGCGACGTCCGCTTCGGTCTCACCGCGGTGCGCAACGTCGGCAGCAACGTCGTGGACGGGATCGTTGCCGCGCGCCAGGAGAAGGGCCGCTACGCCGACTTCAACGACTTCATGGAAAAGGTCCCGGCGCACGTCTGCAACAAGCGCGTCATCGAGTCGCTGATCAAGTCCGGCGCCTTCGATGAGATGAAGCACAAGCGCCGTGCCCTGGTCGCGATCCACGAGGCCGCGGTCGACCAGTACGTCGACATCAAGCGCAACGAGGCGATCGGCCAGGACTCACTCTTCGGGGGGATGGAGGACGAAAGCGCCGGCTTCGGGATCTCGGTGACGATCCCCGAGATCGACGACTGGGACAAGATGACCCTGCTCGGCCACGAGCGAGACATGCTCGGCCTCTACGTCTCCGACCACCCTTTGCTCGGCCTCGAGCACGTCCTGTCCCAGGGCACCGACTGCAGCATCGGCCAGCTGATGCTGGACGAGGAGCGTTCGGACGGGTCCACGGTCACCGTGTCCGGACTGATCACCTCGGTGCAGCGCAAGATCACCAAGCGGGGAGACACCTGGGCGATGGTCACCCTCGAGGACCTCGACGGCGCCATCGACGTGCTGCTCTTCCCGAGCTCCTACCAGCTGGCTTCTGCTCTGCTCAACGAGGACGCCATCGTCACGGTCAAGGGGCGGCTCTCCCGGCAGAAGGACCAGCCGGAGCTCCACGGTCAGGAGATCTCGCTGCCCGACATCAGCGAGGGCCCGAGCGGCCCGGTGATGATCTCGCTGCCCTCCACACGCTGCACGGGACCGGTGGTCGAGCAACTCAAGGACGTGCTCGCGACACACCCGGGGATGTCCGAGGTGCAGCTGAAGCTGTTGACCAGGGGATCCACGACGGTGATGCGCCTCGACGACCGGCTCCGCGTCACGCCGAGTCCGGCACTCTTCGCAGACCTCAAGCAGCTGTTGGGACCTGGTTGCCTTGGCCAATGACACGCCGCTCCGGGTGTGGATCGCCCGACTGCGGGACCCCCTGATCATCCTGGCCACCTTCGTTCTGGCTGGGCTCTTCTGCGGCTGGCTGTGGCACCACCTCTGGGCGCCGGCGCCGACTGGTCTCGCGTTCAAGGGAAAGATGTACTTTCCCGACGACACCATCTTCCGGGGCACCGGCATCTACATGCTGATCGCGATCGTGGGCGGTCTCGTGCTGGGGGCGCTGCTGACGTGGCTGCTCGAGCGGGACGAGGTCGTCACGCTGGTGGCTGTGCTGGTCGGTGCCGTACTCGCCGGACTGGTCATGGGGATGCTGGGGTCCGCGCTCGGACCCGAGTCGCCCCAGGCCGCAGCAGATGCGTTGACCAAGGACCCGGGCAACGTCACCGGGAACCTGACGGTGGCGCCGCTGGCGCGCTGGACCTGCTTTCCCGGTGCTGCGATCGTCGGTGCGCTCCTCGTCCTGGTCACCTTCACCCGTCGTGGGTCGAAGACACCGGAGCTCGCCGTGCCCGAGCCCGAGGGCTCCGACGCACCCTGAGTGAGCGCTCAGCGCCTGATCTGCGCGGTGCTCGCGTCCGTCACGCTGACCAGGTCGCCTGGCGCGATCTCGATGTCCAGGCCCCGGCGGCCACCCGAGACGAAGACGGTCGCGTGGCCCAGTGCCGAGTCGTCGACCACGGTTGGATGCGGCCGCTTCTGGCCGAACGGGGAGATTCCCCCGACGACGTACCCGGTGGCACGCTGCGCCTGCGCCGGGTCGGCCATCACCGCCTTCGAGACTCCCAGCGCCCGTGCCAGGGCCTTGAGGTCGAGCTTCCCCGTGACCGGCACGATCCCCACCACCAGCGCACCGTCGGCCTGCGCGAGAAGGGTCTTGAAGACCCGCTCCGCCGCGACGCCGAGCGCTTCGGCAGCCTCGGTCCCGAAGCTGTCGGCACCTGGGTCGTGCGCGTATGGATGCAGCACGTGGTCGACGCCGGCGGAAGCCAGCGCCACCGTGGCCGGCGTACCCCCACCGGGCCTCCTGCGTGCCATCAGTTGGGTGACCAGCCCGTCCGGGCCACGTCCGTGGCGGGCAGTGACGCGATGGCGGTCATCGCCCGGCGCTCCGCCTGCAGCATCTCGGTCAGCAGCGTCAGCCGTTTGCCCGCCGTGGGGGACTCGAGCAGATTCTGCCGCTCGCGCATCGTCAGCAGGCAGGTCGCGGCCATGCTCCACGAGAGGTACGTCGGGTCCTGCGGCAGGTCGCCCTCGAGCAGCGACTCGCCCCGGACCTCCGAGAGCAGGGCCCGGTAGGCCTCGAAGGCGATCCGGGCCCTCGTCGCCACCTCCGCATCGACCGACTCCGGTTCCTCATCGAGGAGCGCCACCTCGCCGGCGAGGAACTCACCGGAGGTCTCGAGGGACTCCAGGCGCAGGCGCCCACGCCCGACCGCGACGATGTCGAAGGTCCCGTCCGGGTGGGACTCGACCTCAGTGAGCTGGAGGATGCAGCCAATTCGATGCAGGCTCTGCCCGCCACGCTCGCCGACCTCGTAGCCCTCCCGGATGGCGCACGACCCGAAGAGTCGCTCGGCGGGGTCCTCGATCCGCAGCAACTGGTGGACCAGCGCGCGGTAGCGGTCCTCGAAGACGCGGAGCGGCACGGTGATCCCGGGGAACAGAACCGTGTTCAGCGGGAACAGGGGCAGCTTCTCGGTCACGTCGCCACACTATCCATACCCACTGCTTGGGGCAGGATGGCTCCATGAGGAGAGTCATCGCCGTTGCTGCGGGCAGCTGGTTGTTGGTTGACCTGGCCCGTGTCTGGGCGCCGTCGCTGATCACGATCTTCGGCCAGGCTGCGTCGACGCCCGCCGAGCTGATGGGTGCGTTCGCGCTCGCCTGTGTGGCGGCAGCGTTCGTGCCCTTGCTGGCCGTG
>JAKDNC010000871.1 GCA_030452025.1 Nocardioides sp.
GTTTGCCCAGGACAAAGCGGTCGCCGTATTGATTCCGGCTGCGTCCGTGGCGAGAAGGTAGTCGATGAACTGGTTCAGCAGCTTCTCGGTGCGCGCCAGCGTGTACCCGAGCGCACGACGGGTCCGCAGGTATTCAGCCAGTGCCAGCCGCAGGCGATCACCTGATCTGGCATTCATCACGATCCCCCCGGCCAGACGCGGGTAAGGCCTCTGAGGGCTTCACGGTCGACTTTGGCGTAGATCGCCGTTGTGAGTTGGCGTTGATGGCGAAGAACCAATCCGACGTCCGCCAATGACGATCCACCGCGCAACATCTGTGTTGCCGCCGTATGGCGCAATCTGTGAGCGTGGATCGTTCCCAGTCCTGCCCGCCGGGCCGCGCGGGCGACGGCAGAGCTGAGTCCAGAGGCACTCATCGGACCATGGGGTGCCTTATGTCCCAGGAACACCGCAGCGTGGCGGTCCCCGGGCGGACGGGCGTAGCGCAAATAGTCCACCAGCGACTCGCCCACGTCGACGGGAAGCGGCAAACGCGCCAGATGGTTTCCCTTGCCGCGCACCACGAATTCCCCCGCGGCCCAGTGCATATCGTCCAGCTCGAGAGCCGCGACTTCACCAGCGCGCAGGCCAATCCGACAGAGCAACAACATGACCGCGTGATCGCGGCGCCCGCCCGCGCTACTACGGTCGCAGCCCGCCAGCAATGCCGCGAGCACTTCGGGCTCCAGATCTTTGGGCAGAGCAGCCTGCGACCAGCCTGCCGCCGACGGCACCGCGTCCACCGACACAGACAAAGCAGTGCCCTCCAAATGCAGGAAACCCAGGAAGGAGCGCACCGCCGAAACACATAGCTGCGCTGAGGACACCGCCTCGCCGGCGCACCTCTTCGCGAGGAAACGTTCGACGTCGATAGACGTCAACCCATCGAATCCAAACCGGGAAACTTCCATACGGGCGAGAACCAATGGGCGTATCCGGCCGATGTAACAAGTGACCGTCGATGCGGCCAGACCCCGCACCTGCGCGAGATACCCGGCGAAGCGTTCCACCATGAGTTGCGGCGCAGTCGGTGCCGCCGTCGAGGTGACCACGATCCCACTGGTGGCCAATACCCGACACAAGGGTCGCGCTGACTTCAACGTCCGGTAGTTCACGAAACCAGCCGCCCGGCGAGTGGAGAAGAACTTCTCCAAGGCCTCGACTGTCACATCCCCGACGCCATGATGCTCACAATCCATCCAATGGCTTAGATGGGCGACGAACGCCATGTGCTGGCTAGCCGACGAGGCTGTGTATCCAACCCGCTCCAATTCTTCGGCAAGCGCCGGTGCATAATCCTGTAACGGGCCTACGATCAACGAGCTGAGAACCTTGATCATCCTGCTCTCCTCTCAACTGAATGAGAATCAAGCGTCTCCCCAAGGTCCGGATTATGCCGCTGTCAGTTCCGTGACACCCGCATGGAATATGGGCAATACCGGCGACGTCGGCATAATCCAGACATCGGCATAATGGGTATTATGCCGACGTCGGCATAAAACGCACTACGCCGCTAATTTGATGGGGATTTGCC
>JAKDNC010000872.1 GCA_030452025.1 Nocardioides sp.
AGGCGGCCGCACAGGCTTGAGCCTCTCCACGCAGGACGAAGGGCCGGTCACCTCGGCGGGTTCTAGCGATCCCCGCAACACCCTGTTCTTCAGGGAGTTGCGGGGATCGTGTCATCGAATGGGTTGAAGGAAGCGTTCTTCGAGGCGCTGGACAGGCTGGATGGCAGCATCACGGCGGCTGCTTGCGAGGTCGGTGTCAATCGGAATACGGCGTATGGGTGGACGCGCAAAGCTGGCATCCGCGGCCGTGGCAGGGGCGGCGCTGGTCCTCATCCACGGCGGGCGGAGTACGAGCATCTGCGGGCCGGGGGCATGCCGCGCCGGGGAGCGTCTGCTCATGTCGGAGTGAACTTGCGGACCGCGGAGGATTGGGATCGCGGGGTGAAGAAGCACGGGACGGCCAGGAGCTATCCCGGTGGCCGCCGCGTGGACTACAACACCGGTATGACCACCCTCGTGGAAGTTCCCGCCCTCCCTGCGTTGGAGGCTGTGGTCGATCCCCGGTATCTCACGCTCACGGATCGGGAGACGATCGCTGACCTGCGCAGGAGCGGGGCGAGTCTGCGAGCGATCGGTCGGGCGCTGGGCAGGCCGGCCTCGACGATCAAGCGCGAGCTCGATGCCCGCTCCGAAGAAGGGCGCTATCAGCCCTATGCCGCACAGCGCGCCTGGGCAGCATCGCGACCGAGGCCGAAGACGCCCAAGCTCGTCACGGACGTGAGGTTGCGGGAGTACGTGCAGGAGAAGCTGTCGGTGCGGTGGTCTCCCGAGCAGATCAGCCACACTCTGATCAAGGAGTTCCCCGACGACGAGAGCATGAGAGTGAGCCCGGAGACGATCTACCAGGCTTTATACGTCCAAGCACGGGGCGGGCTGCGACGCGAGGTCGCCGCGGCGCTGCGGACCGGTCGAACTCGCCGGAAGCCCCACAAGCACCCCGACCAGCGGACCTCACGGTTCGTCGACGAGATGGTGATGATCTCCGAGCGACCACCCGAGATCGAGGATCGGGCCGTGCCTGGGCACTGGGAAGGTGACCTGATCGTCGGACCGGGCAGCGCCTCGGCGATCGTGACGTTGGTGGAGCGGACCACCCGCTACGTGCTGCTGGGACATCTCCCCGGCGGGCATACCGCTGAAGAGGTCCGGGACGTGCTCACCGCACTGATCGGCACGCTGCCCGAGCACCTGCGGGGATCACTGACCTGGGACCAGGGCACCGAGATGGCTGCGCATAAGCAGTTCAGCATCGCGACCGGCGTCCCGGTGTTCTTCTGCGACCCGCACTCGCCCTGGCAGCGAGGGAGCAACGAGAACGCCAACGGGCTCCTGCGCCAGTACTTCCCCAAGAGCACCGACCTGCGCCCCTACGGGACCGAAGACCTCGAGCACGTCGCCCAGGAGCTCAACGGTCGCCCACGCAAGACGCTCGACTGGGATACCCCAGCCGAGCGTCTGCGTGATCTACTGACGACCAACTAGCCATCAGGTGTTGCGAGGACCCCTAGAAACCGCCCTCGCGGTGGCCGGCCCTTCGTCAGGTATGACGAGGATTCAGAGCAGCTTCTCG
>JAKDNC010000873.1 GCA_030452025.1 Nocardioides sp.
CTACCCCCACCCCCGCGGGCGTCCGGACCACACCTCCATCACCGTCGCAACACCTTCACTCATTTCCTGCACCACCTCGAACCGAAGGAGCTCCACCATGTGCCGAGCAGTCACTTGCAAGAAATGCGGCAAAACCACCTGGGCCGGCTGCGGCCAACACGTCGACCAGGTCCTCGCCCGCGTCCCGCGCGCTGACCGGTGCGCAGGTCACCCCCACGAGGCCGGCTCCAGCTTCTTCAGCCGCCTCTTCAGAGGCAAGCCATGAACCTCGACCGTGCCGTGCTCCTCCTCGCCGGCACCATGACCCTGCTCAGCGCCCTGCTGGTGGCCCTCCTATCACCGTGGTGGCTGCTGCTGACCGCCTTCGTCGGGCTCAACCTGCTTCAGTCGAGCATCACCGGGTTCTGCCCCGCCGCCGTCATCTTCCGTCGGCTCGGTGTCAGCAGTGGCTGCGCCTTCCGATGAGCGACGAGGACGCTGGTCACTGGAACCGCCGTCTTCCGCTCGCGCAACCTCGACACGGTCTAGTGGTTCGACGCGACGCAACCACCACTCCGTGAAACTCCTGCGCGAAGCCCGGCCCGGCGGTCGACATCGGCGCCGGCGTGTCCCGGCTCCCCGACGCGCTCCTCGCCGAGGGCCACGAGGACATCACAGTGCTCGACATCTCCTACGAGGCGCTCGCAGTCACGCGAAGGCATCTTGGCTCCGTGGAGAATCGGGTCGCCTACATCGTCAGCGAGGCCTGCTTCGGCAAGGTGGTCGGTCGCCGGGGCACGTTCATCGAGGATCTACTTGAGCCCATCGCCTACGGAGGCGCCGATGACCTCGTACATCTTGGCCTTCACGTCCGGGCGTTCGCCGTCACCCGGATCGAGCGGGTCATGACCGACAACCCCTTTCGCCTACCGGCACTCAAACGACATCAAGCGGGTATGCGCCACACTCGGGGCGAAGCAGAAATTCATCAAGCCCCACTGTTCTTGGCAGAACGGCAAGGCCGAGCTACTCAACCGCACCCTGGCCACAGAGTGGGCCCACCGCCAACCCTTCACCAGCAACCACGACCGCGCGACCGCCCCTGCACCTTGGCTCAAGCACTACAACACTGTCCGACGCCACAGATCACTCGGAGGCAAGCAGGCCCCCGATCAGGTGCCTGTGACCAACGTGGTGGCCGGATACACCTGGCTATGCGCCGTGCACTTTCGCTCGCCGGCGAGATCGCAGTGGGTGAGCAACAATTCGCCTGGCGCTGCATGCCGCGGAGGCCACTGAAACCCAACCGAACTTGATCGTGTTCCAGGCGCACAGAATCACGAGTGGATTCAGCCAGCCAGAGCCGCCGTACTCGATGAGCGACGTCAGCCCGGCTCCGGCCATTCCGTAGGCCACCGCCAGCATTGCGGAGACGGGTACAGCCATCCGCTGGCCGTCGGGAGCGCGCAGGCTGCGGATGAGGATGTTGGTCGGCGCGTAAGCGTCCAGGTAGGCATGGCCTGTTGCGGCCAGGCGGACCGAAAGCATCAAGATCATGGCGGCATTCCCTTCGGACGAACGCACTGATGTC
>JAKDNC010000874.1 GCA_030452025.1 Nocardioides sp.
ATGCCCCGCTCCACTGCCCTGACCACCGTCCCGACCTCGCCCGGAGGGCCTGACCTGGCACTCGGCGAGCGGAGCGAGTCCGAGCTGCCCGTTGCCTTCGGAGCTTCGAAGAGTTTCGGGAGTCTCATTCGTTCCTACGGGCGCGGCAAGGGCTTGTCGATTGCCGCGCCTTGCAACAACATGTCTGGTCAGGAGCCGGTTCCGCTCCCGCTCCACCGTGTGACGACGCCGGATCATTTGGGCACTCATTTGGGGGTCAATAGGGGGTCATTTAAGGCGCCGCACACTCCTACCGACGTCGTGGGCGGTGGTCGCCGTGGCTAAGCAGGAGAACAACCCGACGAGCATCGGCCTCACGCAGTACCTCGATCCGTCGTACTGGACCTGGGCTGCCCCGGACCCGAACGGAGCCGCGCTGCTCCAGCAGGGAGCTGGGGCGATCCTTGCCTACGTGGTGCAGCGGCTCGAGGCCATCGGCTGCGAGGTCATCGAGGCCTACGGCATCGTGCACGACAAGGACGAGCGCGAGGTCTGGAGCGACACGGACAAGGCTCTGGTGGTCGAGCCGAAGCCCGATCACCTGCACGCGGTCATCAAGTTCGCCAGCCGGGCGAAGAGCGCACCGCTGGATCGGCTCGCGTTCGGCATCGGCGTAGAGCCCCAGTACGTCGAGAAGCCGGGCCGCGGTCGGTATGCGTTCGACAACATGCTCAGCTATCTCACGCACGTGAAGTACTCCGACAAGCACCAGTACGCGCCCTCGGAGGTCGCCACGGTTCGCGGGCCTGACTACCTCGGCATCGACGCGCTCCGCCGCGAGACGTGGCTCAAGGGTCGCGCCCACGTGAAGAAGAAGGTCGTCGCCGAGAACTTCGAGGATATGCGCGAGCGAGTGCTCCAGGGAGAGATTACGCGCGATCAGATCATGCTCACCGATGGACTCTTTGACATCTACTCCCGGCATCAGCGGGAGATCGACGACGCACTGTCGGCCTACGGCCAGCGCCGCGCGTACCGGGCGGCTGCGAAGCTGCGCGCAGGTGCCTTCTCGACGCACGTGGTGTTCGTCCATGGGGATGCTGGGATCGGCAAGACCCGGTTCGCTACGGATTTCATCACCGAGGCGATCAATGCGGCGAACGCGCACGGCGAGCGGTGGCAGGTCTACCGTGCCGCGACGGGGAACCCGCTTGATGACTGGCGAGGCGAGGAGGTGCTGCTGCTAGACGATCTGCGCGCCTCGGCGATGGATGCGAACGACTGGCTGCTGCTGCTCGATCCGTACAACGCTTCGCCTGCGAAGGCTCGGTACAAGAACAAGGGCGAGGTGGCTCCGCGCCTCATCGTCATCACGGCGACGATCGAGCCCGTCGAGTTCTTCTACTACGCCCGCCAGAAGGGCAATGTGGACGAGGCGCTGGACCAGTTCATCCGCCGCCTGGCCTCGGTCGTGAAGGTCTTCCGCGCCGACGACATCAACCGCTACCTCGTGCAACACATCGGGAAGATCGAGCCCTACGAATGGCACCAGTGCAGCGTTCCGGCCGCCGCGCACACGTCCGGCATG
>JAKDNC010000875.1 GCA_030452025.1 Nocardioides sp.
GCGCACGCTGCCGACACCGCCAAGGCCCTCGACGTGCCACGGTTCCGCGACCGGCAGGCCCCGGTATCGGCCATTAAGCCAAAGCCGACCCGCGCCCAGTTCCTGGACGGACTGCGCCGAGGCGGGATACTCAACGACCGAAGGGCGGCAGCATGACCGGATTAGCCGAAGCTTACGCCGCATACACCGAGCAGGACTACAGCCCAGTGCCAGACGGCGAACAGCACCGAGGACAGGCCCGCATCGCCTACCGCCTCGCCGCTGCCTGCGCCTCACGGCTCATGTACGTGCGGGGCATCGGCTGGCACGTCTTCGACGGTCAGCGGTGGGCAGCAGACGAAAAGGACGCGGCAAAGAACATGGTGTTCGAAGTCCTACGGCACGCCCTGGCCGAGTCCATCACCGATCAAGGGCTACGCGCCGACGTGCGAAAGTGCGAGTCGTCCGCGGGAGTCGCCGGGGTGCTCGATCTGGCGTCCGCACTGCCGACACTCCGGGCAGCAGTTGGGGAGCTCGACGCCGATCCGTTCATGCTGAACTGCGCGAACGGAACGCTTGACCTCCGAACCCGGACGCTCAAGACGCACGACCCAGCCGACCGGATTACCCGCGTCTGTCAGGGCGCCTACGACCCCAACGCCGACCCCAGCGCATGGGCAGGGTTCCTAGCGAACGTGCTCCCCGACGAAGCCGAGCGGGACTACTTGCAGCGAGTCATCGGGCAAAGCGTCTTCGGCGCTGTGAGGGAACACCTATTCCCGGTCCTCACCGGGGAGGGAGCCAACGGCAAAGGCACCGCCTACGGGGCCGTCACGCACGCGATGGGCGACTATGCAACGATCATCGACCCCGAACTACTCATGACGAGTCAGCGCGGCGGCGGCGGGCCAGAAATGATGACACTGCTAGGCGCCCGCCTCGTCGTTGGTTCGGAAACCGAAGAAGGCCGACAGCTAGACGCGGCCACCATGAAACGTCTAGTCGGAGGCGACGAGCTCACGGCCCGCAGGCTCTACCAAGAGCCGGTCAGCTGGGAACCCACTCACCAATTGATCTACGTGACCAACCACCTGCCCAAGGTCAAAGGCAACGACCCGGCAGTGTGGCGACGTATCCGCGTCATCCCGTTCGACGTCGTGGTGCCCGAAACCCGGCGTGACCCCGAGCTACCCGAACGCCTGAAGCTTGCCGCGGACGCGATCCTCACCTGGGCCATTCGAGGATGGTTCGCCTATGAAGACATGGGCGGGATGCACGAGCCCGCCAGCGTCCGGCAGGCGACGGACAACTACCAGACCTCATCCGACGCGGTGAAGCGATTCACGCAGGATCAAGAGTCGTGCGTCTTGAGCCCTCACGTGTCAGCGAGTACCCGGCAGCTTCACACCGCATGGGCACGCTGGGCGCTCTCGGATGGGGCCGACCCGCTATCGGAAAAGGCCTTCGGAGCCGAACTTGACCGGCTCCAATACCCGGCCAAGCGAACCAAAGCGGGAATGCGCCGAAACGGCATCGGACTAGCCGCCGAACCCGGCGAATTCTAAGCCCGGTGTAGGGCGGTGTAGGG
>JAKDNC010000121.1 GCA_030452025.1 Nocardioides sp.
GCAGGTGGTCGTAGGGCTCGCCACGCTTGGCGGCGTTCTCGGCCATCTCGAAGGCCCCGAAGATGCGGCCACGGAGCTCGAGTGCGTCGTCGATGCTCTTCATGCCGGGGGCGAACTCGGCAAAGTGGTCGTTGCCGAAGTAGGACTGACCCGCGCCAGCGGCGACGATCAGGCTGTCGTAGTGGGAGACAGTGTCGCGGCCGAGGACGTTGTGGGTGACCGTCTGGGCGGTGAGGTCGACGTCGGTGACGGTACCGAGCAGGACGGTGGCGTTCTTCTGCCTGGCCAGGACCTCACGGGTCGGCGGGGCGATCTCGCCCTGGGAGAGCACGCCGGTCGCGACCTGGTAGAGCAGCGGCTGGAACAGGTGGTGGGTGGACTTGGCGACCACGGTCACTTCCACGTCGGAACGCTTCAGCGCCTTCGTGCCGAACAGTCCACCGAATCCGGAGCCGATCACGACTACCTGGTGCGTACTGTTGGTCTCGCTTGCCATCCCCACGGCCTTCCTCATGCGTCTCGTCTGTGTTTGTCTTGCTATGTGGCCGGATCCATGGTCCCACCACTTGGTACAGCACAGCGAATCGGGTTGGTATTCCATGTTTGAGACTCATCGACGGTGGGTAGAGGGCTTCGGAATGCCCTCAAACTGGACAGTCCGGTCATCGGCCGTGGAGGGGTGCAGTTGCCGCTGAGCAGACCCACCCTCGTGCTCGAGACGAGCCCGCGATCCGTGGCGGAGGCACGGCGCTGGGTGGCTCGGGCCTGCCAGGATCTCGGGCGTGAGGACCTGATCGACTCCGCCGAGATCGGCGTCTCCGAGCTGGTCGCCAACGCGCTGCTCCATGCCGAGCCTCCGATCGGTGTCCGCATCCGCGGGACCGCGGCACATCCACGCATCGAGGTCCTCGACGGCTCTGTGAAGCCACCGGAGCCGAACCCGAACATGACCGACGACGACGAGCTCCTCGCCACCTTCGGTCGCGGCCTCGGGATGGTTGCGATGTGCTCGACGACGTGGGGCGCGTACGTCATCGACGAGGGCAAGATCGTCTGGTTCGAACCGGCTGACGAGCCCAGCCCGGACCCCGACGTGATGGCCGGTCAGATCTACCGATCCGTCTCAACGGCCACCGGCAACGGCTCCGAGGCCCCCACCGGCGATGGCCTCTCGATCCACTTCGAGAGCTTCCCGGTGGAGCTGTACGTCGACTGGCGTCGACACTTCCGGGAGGTGCGCCGCGAGCTCGTCCTGCTCTCGCTCTCCCATTCCACGGCCTACCCGGCGGCCATCACCCTCTCCGACTTCTTCGTCCAGTTCGAGGAAGAGGTCACTCGGATCCGTGGACTGCAGGAAATCGAAGACGCGATCGCGGCGGCACATCCCACGATCGAGGTCACCCTCGTCGTCGGTCGGGACACACCGGGCATGATGTCCCAGATGATCGACGTGCTTGACCTCGCAGACACCTTCTGCCACAACGAGCAGTTGCTCGCCCTCGCGACGACCCCGCAGCAGAAGGAGTTCGAGAAGTGGTACCTCGGGGAGTTCGTGCGCCAGGGCGCTGGCGAGGGACCCACACCCTGGCCCGAGGCACTCCCCCTCGATGCCTACCTCCCCCGCACCCACCAGTGAGCGGTCAGTGAGGAGCGGGGCACCCACGATCGGCTCGATGTTGACGGTCGGGGCTGGCGGCGCGCTCGGCGCCGTACTCCGCTGGGCGCTGGGTGAGCTCGTCCCCGACGGGGACGGCTTCCCGTGGACCACGTTCGCGATCAACGTGACCGGATCTCTCGCGCTGGCGCTGCTACCGACACTGACCGTCGTCCGCCGGCGCCCGCTGCTGCCTCTCTTCCTCGGCACCGGGATGCTCGGCGGCTTCACCACCCTCTCGGCGTACGCCGACCAGGCGCGCGAACTGCTCGACGACGGGGCCGTGGGCCTGGCCGGCGTCTACCTGACCGGGACGCTGGCCGCGGCGGTACTGGCCGTCCTGCTCGCCCGGCATCTGACGACCGACTCGGAGCGGGACACGTTCGAGGAAGAGGAGGGCAACGAATGACGCCGCTCCTGGTGGCGCTCGGCGCCGCGATCGGGGCCCCGCTGCGCTACGTCGCCGGGCACCATCTCGACGGCGTCCGAGGTGTCTGGCCGATCGGGACGATGCTGGTCAACGTGGTCGGGTCGTTCCTGGTCGGCTGGCTCTCGGCGCTCTCGCTCGAGGGCCACCATGTCGCGCTGCTGGGGGTGGGCTTCTGCGGGGCGTTGACGACGTACTCCTCGTTCGTCGTGCACACCGCGGACCTGGGACTGCGTCGCGGCGCGATCCACGCCGTGGCGACGATCGGGCTGGCCGTGGCGGCATGCCTGCTCGGGTTCGTACTGGCCTGAGCGGTCGTCTGCCCTGTCGCTCTCATGCGCCTGACGTGCCTCGATTGACTCAGCCGTAACCGAGCGCGTGCAGCCGGTCGTCGTCAATCCCGAAGTGGTGGGCGATCTCATGGACCACCGTGATGCGCACCTCGTCGACGAGCTCGTCCACGTCGGAGCACATGTCCAGGATCGGCTCACGGAAGACGAAGATCCGGTCCGGGAGCGCCCCGGCATGGTTGGCCTGGCGATCGGTCAGCGCGAAGCCCTCGTAGAGACCGAGCAGGTCAGGGTCGTGGGCGGGCGCCTCATCCTCGACGAGCACGACCACGTTCTCGACCAGGTTCGCGATCTCGTCGGGGATGTCGTCGAGCGCCCGGTCGACCAGGGCCTCGAACTCCGCACGATCCATCTCCATCACGCCTCGAACCTAGCCGGGACCGGGTGAACCAAGCCGAGCGAGTGCCGGCCGAGATGGACAGCCGAAATGCATTGATGTCCCGGAGCGCTTGCTCCGGGACATCGTCTGCGACCCCGACGGGACTCGAACCCGCGGCCTCCGCCGTGACAGGGCGGCGCGCTAACCAACTGCGCTACGGGGCCTGGTTGTGCTTCACAAGGAAGCGGCTGAACAATAACCCATCCAGCCTGCTCCGGCCCAATCGGACCGAAGGAGTACCCCCAACGGGATTCGAACCCGTGCTACCGCCGTGAAAGGGCGACGTCCTAGGCCACTAGACGATGGGGGCCAGCGCACCAGTTGCGACGTCGCGGGGACGCTGCGGTCGGGGCCGATACAGCATAGGGCCAGGGCGCCCTTCTCTCCAAAGTCCGCCCCGACCCCACCCCAGGGCCCAGCGCGCGGACGGCGGCGGTTTCACCCAGATGGCATCTCTGCGGTAACCTTCTGCGCGGCTTGGCCAGGTAGCTCAGTTGGTACGAGCGACCGACTGAAAATCGGTAGGTCGGCGGTTCGACCCCGCCCCTGGCCACCACCCGCAGCCCCGGATCTCGCAGAGGTCCGGGGCTGCTGCGTCCCCCCGCTGAGTAGCCCTACTCAGTCCACTTGAGCCCCCCGCCCGACGCGCGGGGTGCCCGGTCTGGGGGACTCTGAGAGCATGTTCACCTACGCCGACCCCGAGGCCTGCCCGGTCTGCCGCTCGCAGATCCCCTACGCGGCCGTCCACTGTTCCGAGTGCGACACCGGGTTGAGCAGCACCGCCGCCGCCAACCTGTGGCGCACCCTCACCCACGCCGACGGGTTGGTGGCCGAGCTGCTCGGGCTGGCCGCGAACTCCACCGAGGCCCGGACCGCTGTCCGCTCAGCCACCGCGGCCCCGGCAGCCGACCCCGTGGCTGCCCCATTCACTGCCCCATTCACTGGCCCCGGCTCTGGCCCCGGCTCTGGCCCGGTCACGACTGAGCCCAACTCCGCCCGGGAGCACTTCACCTTCGCTCCGTTCCCGACCTCCGGTGCGAGTCCCGCCGCCCGCACACCCAGGCACACCCCCGGGCTGACGTCCGCGTCCGTCCCGAAGGTGCTGCTTGGCTTGGGAGCCGGCTGCCTCCTGGTGGCCGCGATCGTCTTCCTCGCCGTCGCCTGGGCTGCGTTCGGTCAGACCGGCCGCACCGTCTCGCTGCTCGCGCTCACCGCGGCGGCCGGTGGGGCGGCGTACTGGATGACCCGCCAGGGGCTGCGCGCCGGCGCGGAGTCACTGGCCACCGTCACCTTCGGGCTGCTGGTGCTCGACATGTTCGGCGCGGACTCAGCGGACTGGTTCGGCGCCCTCACCGCCGGGGACTTCGCGCTCCTGCTCGGCATCGTCGTGGGTGTCGTCGGCCTGGTGGCCGCCCACGTCGTGCGCCACGGCGCTTCGCTGCACCGGCTGATCAGCGCCGAAGTCTTCGGCGCAGCGGGTGTCCTCGTTGCGAGCGCACGGATCCCCCTCGTCGACACCGGCCCGGTCTACGCGATCGCCGCGGCCGTCCTGGTCCTGGTCGGCCTCACGCTCGGCGCCCGACGCTTCGACCTCCAGGTCAGCGCCGGCATCCTGCTGGCCGGTGCGGCGTGCTGGTGGCTGGCGCTCGTCTCCGTCGCCGTTGTCGATCTCGGCACCAGCTTCTCCGCGGTCTGGGGTGGCATGGACTGCCTGCCGATGCTGATTGCGGCCGCGATCATGCTGATCCCGCTGTGCCTGAAGGTGCCCCGCCCCGCGCAGGTACTCGGCGTCGCGATCTCGGTGACCGTGGTCAGCTTCGTGCTCACCCTGCCCGTCGTCGACGAGAGCCACACCGCAGTCGTCCTGGTCTCGCTCGCCGTTGTCGCGGCCGGCGCAGGCACCGGGGCGCTGCCGCTGGCCTGGCGCAGCATCGTCGTGGTGCCGGTCATCGTCGCCGCCGGACACCTGTTCGCCGCCGCCCTCGACCTCGTCGCTCACGCCACGAACGCGCTCTTCGACTTCACCACCTGGACCGATGCGCCGCTGGACCGGGTCCCTGCGGCCGCGATGGAGTGGCAGCTGCCCCTGCTGCTGCCACCGACCTTGCTCGGGACCCTCGTGGGCGGGCTTCTGGTCGCGCGGATGCTGGTCGACCTCGACCCACCCCCGGTCGCGCTGCCGATCCTGCTCGTGGCCGGCTCCACCCTCGCGCTGCTCCCCGCGTCGTACGGCGCCCCGTTGACTCTTGCGATCGTCGTCCTGCTGCTGGTCCTCGCTGCCCAGATCGCGCTGATCGTGCGTCCCGTCAGTGACCTGACCCGCGGCACCGCCCTCACCCTGGCCGTGGCAACCGCCTGCACCACCCTCGGCGCCGCCCTGGCCAGCGACATCCTCACCGCGGCAGTCACCGGCCTGTTCGCCGCAACGGCGTTCGTGATGTCCAGCTCGAGACTCGAACCGACTCGCCTTTCCGGGGAGTCACTCTTCGCACCGCTCCTGGCCGGCTGCGCCTGGACCCTGCTCCACCTCGGCTCGGTCGATGTCGACCTGCGGGTCCCCGTCATCCTCGTCCTGATCGGGATCTGGGCGATCCTGCGCCCGGCCTGGTGGACCGAGCTGGCCGTGCTGCTCACCGGGCTGGTGACCGCGTCGTTCGCTCTCACCGCCTCCGGTGCGATGGACCAGACGTGGCTCGCGGTGGACCTCACGACCGGCGGCGCACTGGTCACCATCTCTGCTCTGGTCAATCCGCAACGGCGCGTCCTCGGCTGGTTCGGGCTGGCCCTGCTCACCCTCGCCCAGTGGGTGCGGATGGCCGAGATCGGTATCACCACGCCGGAGGCCTACACGCTGCCGCTCGCGACCGTGCTCCTGGTCGTCGGTGTCGCGAAGATGTTGACGAGCCGCACCTCCAGCGCTCGCGCCCTGACCAGCGCCCTGGTGCTGGCGCTGGCGCCGAGTCTCCTGATCGCGCTGGTGGAGCCACTCTCCCTGCGGGCCGTGCTCGTGGGGGCCGGCTGCGCAGCGGCGGTCGCGCTCGGCGCCAGCCTCCGCTGGTCCGCTCCCCTGGTGGCCGGCGCGGTCGCCGGCTCGATCCTGGTGCTCCGCGAGGCCACCTACGCCGAGGTCCTGCCGCAATGGGTCACCCTCGGTCTGATCGGCGTGCTGCTGACCGTGGTCGGGGCAACCTGGGAGCGTCGCGTCAACGAACTGCGGACGGCCACCGGATTCGTGCGCCGGCTCCGATGAAAGCGGGGCCGACCTGACTAATGTGGCTCCATGGTCCTCGACCGCTTCGAACCCGCCCACATTTTCCGCCCGGTCCGCCTTGTCGCTGCGGGGCAGGTTGGCTCCGATGCCGCTTGCGCCGCCGTCGAAGTCAGTCTCGCTGGCCCGATCACCCGCACCGGCACCCGGGTCCGGTGCGGTTTCACCGCGGCGGGCGTCCGCCTGGAGGGCTGGTATGACGGGAAGCACACCGGCATCGAGATCACCACTGCCGACGAGACGCCCAACGACCTCCGCAGCCGGCGACACGGCAAGGTCACCGGGGAGGTCACCGCCATCGCGGCCACTCTGACCGGGCGTCAGTTCACCTTCCTCACCCGGGGGCCGGCCGAGGAGAGCGGGTCTGGCGGAAGCGGGCCTGGCAGAAGCGGGCCTGACGCAGGCGGCGTGTGGACCGCACGCGCCAAGGTCCACCTCGACGACCCGGTTGACGTCTCCGACCTCACGGTCGTCCACATCTGGGACGGGGAAGACGACACCAGTCCCCTCGACAAGGTCACCTCCGGGCCGTTCGGCCAGCTCGGGCTGCGCGATCTGCACCTGGTCACCCACGCCGACGGGACGCCGTACGTCCGTGACGACCTGGTCTTCCTGACCGCGACCCATGCCGGGCCCGGTTTCTTCGACACCGCCCACTGCGGCGTGTGGTCCTTCGACCGGGAGAGCTTCGCCATGGAGCACCGCGGGGACCTGTGGTTCCAGCGGGAGGGACGCGACGGGCTGGCCGTCTACGGCGACCACGCGACCCACATCGTCCGTCATGAGGAGCGGTGGCTGGTCGCCACGAGCACATGGGGTGACTTCGAGAAGAAGTCGATCGGGATCACCCTGGCCGAGACCGACGCGGACCTGCTCACCGGCGACCACGTGCTCGACAGCGCTCCCCTGTCGCTGCGCACCGACCGCGGGCTGCCGCAACCGGTCGTCGGGGTCTGGGACCCGCACCTCACCCTGATCGACGGGCACTGGCACGTCGCGTTCGTCGCGGCGCGCCGATTCTTCAACTTCTATCCGGTCCTCGCCCGCGCCTGCGAACCCGGCGCGCTCGACGGCTTCGAGGTGGTCGGCGCCGCAACCTCACGCAAGGCGACCGAGGGGACGATCATCGCCCGGCTCGAGGGTGAGTGGCGGGTGGTCGCCAGCGACGGCCGGGAGAACCGGCCCGAGAACCGCGCCGAATACCCCGTCTTCGACCTGGCGATGGAGCAGGTGGGCGCGCTGGACGCGCCCTACTCATCCAACCTGCCCTGGCCCTCGCTGATCCCACACGGTGACCAGTGGCTGCTGGTCACCTTCGACGGCAAGCCGTACGGCGGGCCGCTGACCGGCTACGGCACGCACGGTGACGTCGTGGTGATGGCCACCGAGCCGACACCTGAGGCCTGACGGATCATCCGCTCATCCGCGCGCGCGTTCCGTGCGCTGTGCACCTTCGACGACCCCATCGGCATGCAATACGCACGGAACGCCGGATCACGTCCAGCAACCGCCGCAACCAAAGCAACCGATCACGTACGTCGATCAGTCGGCGCCCTCGCCCGCGAGGAGAGCCTTGACCTCTGCTTCACGAAACCGACGGTGACCGCCGAGGGTGCGGATGGAGCCGATCTTTCCGGCCTTGGCCCAGCGAGTGACCGTCTTGGGATCCACCCGGAAGAGCGCAGCCACTTCGGAGGGCGTGAGCAGGTTCTCCGCGTCGGCGTTGCGCGAGTTCATCAGTCCTCTTTCACATGCGAAATGTCCCTTTCACGCGAGAGTTTGCCATAGCCAAGCATGCGCATGCGCAGCCGCGCCCGGCCATCGCCAACTGGTTCTCGCCCGGCCCCGGGACCTAGGCTGGGATGAGACTCACGTCACCCCTGTGAGTCCGACACCCACACGGGTCGCCACACCCCGCGACCCCGCACCGGAAAGGTCACCGACATGACTGCCGAACCCGCCCCAGAGGAATCTGCACAGAGCTCCCTGCCCGGCTCCGACGTGTTCGACTCCGACCACGAACAGGTCGTCTTCTGTCACGACGAGGCCAGCGGCCTGCGCGCCATCATCGCGGTGCACTCCACCGCCCTGGGCCCGGCGCTGGGAGGCACCCGCTTCTACCCCTACGCCTCGACCGCCGACGCGCTGAGCGACGTGCTCAACCTCTCGCGCGGCATGTCCTACAAGGCCGCCCTGGCCGGGCTCGACCTCGGCGGCGGCAAGGCGGTCATCATCGGCGACCCGAAGACGGACAAGAGCGAGACCCTGCTGCGCGCCTACGGACGCTTCGTCCAGTCGCTCAACGGCCGCTACTACACCGCCTGCGACGTCGGGACCTTCTCTGCCGACATGGACGACATCGCCCGCGAGTCCGACTATGTCACCGGCCGCACCGTGGCCCACGGCGGTGCCGGCGACAGCTCGGTGCTCACGGCGTACGGCGTCTTCCAGGGCATGCGCGCGGCGGCTGCGGCCACGTGGGGCGAGCCCCCCCTGTCCGGTCGCGCTGTCGGCGTCGCCGGG
>JAKDNC010000876.1 GCA_030452025.1 Nocardioides sp.
GCCCCCGGGGGTCACGGGAGTCTCGGAGGGCAGGGGTGCGTCACCGGAGAGAGAAGCCTTGCCGGAAGTATATACACTCAACTGCATGATCAGCCACTCGTGGCGCTCTGCTGATCGCTGCCGCCGAGAACACCGTGGCATGACGCGACCCGATCGCGCCAGGCGTGAAAGCGGGCCACCCGCAGGTCAGTACGGGATAGGGGCTGGCCACCATGGCGGCTCCTCGATGCTTGAACGGCTGAGTGCTCATCGGTCCGTGTCGGGACCGGGGGGAGCATCGGCGGCAGCGGGTGGCAGGTCCCGGGCGTCGAGCGATGGTCTGCGGGCGCCGCTCGAGGGATGCCGGGTGCGGGACTCAGCCGCGTCGCATCACACGTGCGAAGGGCCCCAACCAGGTGTCGAGCAGATCCCAGGTCTCCTGCTCCCCCAGCACGTCAGGCGCGTCGCACCAGGCGGACATCGATGCCCCCAGCACCGGGTCGCGCGTTCCTGCGGGGGCGGGTGCCACGTCGAGGTGATGGTCCTGGGCGGCCCGGCCCATGAAGCGGCGCGGGGCGAAGGTGTCCTCGAGCAGGCCGAACCGGCGACGGCCATGGGGCTCGGGCAACCCGTCCCCGGAGAGCACGAAGTACAGCAGGTCCCCGTTCGAGTTCACGACGCGGTGGCCGGAGTCGAGGTAATCGTGGACCGAGGGGGTCCACTCCCGCCAGCGGACCCACACGTCCACCACCACGTCCGACGAGATCGGCACCACGGGCTGCTCCGAGGCCGGGACCACGTGGTCGTTCCACAGCATCGGGATCCGGCCGAGCTCCTGCGCCCGGGCGGTGAGGGCGTTGATGAACAGCGCATAGGAGTCCAGCGCCGTCGCCGCAGGCCCGGCCTCGCGCCGGGCGTGCTCGACGAGGCTCGGGAAGCGCTCGGGGTGCTGCTCGTCCTCGCCCTCCCAGGGCGCGGCGAAGAACTCGTCCCCACCCAGATGGATCGCCTCCCCCGGGAACAGCTCGGCGGCGGCCTCCAGCAGGGCGAGGGCGAACTCCAGCGCCTCGGGGAGGGAGATGTCCAGGCGGTCCTGGTGCACCACGCCGTGCCGGTCCGTCAGCCGCAGGTGCTCACGGCCCACCAGCAGCGCCGCCGCATGGGAGGGCAGATCGATCTCCGGGATCACCGCGATCCCGGTGGCATCGGCCGCCGCGACGATCCGGGCCGCGTCGGCACGATCCCACGCGTCCTCGGCGGCGAGCTCCTCGAAGCCCGGCAGCTGTACCCCGACGCGGTACGTCTCGGTGAGATGAAGATGCAGCGCCGTGAAGCCCAGCTCGGACATCCGCGTGAGGAGGCCGATGACCCCGTCGGCGCTGAAGGCCTTGCGGCCCACGTCGAGGCTCAGCCCCACGTACTGCGCGGTGGTCAGCCCGCTCGGGGTGACGATCTGTGCAGCAGGGGGGATAGAGGTCAGACTGTCGTTGCTGTGCATTGCTCACGCCTCCCGGCGGCTCTTCGGAGCTTCCTACCCCTGCGCTGCTCAGCGCTGCAGGAACTGCCGGACGCGATGGACGACCGG
>JAKDNC010000122.1 GCA_030452025.1 Nocardioides sp.
GCCTCCTGGGCGGGGTCGGGGTGGAAGTCGAGGTAGGTGTCGTCACCGTCCGGGCAGCCCTTGGGGCGCCGCGGTGGTTGCCACCGGAACGTCGCACCCATCAGGTCGGCCACCGTCTCGGTGGGGCCGGTGTAGGCGTAGAGGCTGGCTCGGCCACCGGATCTCGTCACGGTTGCCCGGGGGAGGAGTTCCACCCAGCCGAGTTCACGGAACAGGTCCACCTCGGGCTGGATGGTGATCGTGTCGGAGTCGCGGACCACCCGGTGGGTTTCCCCGTCGCAGTCCAAGGCGATCATGCCCCGACCGGGCTCGTGGTGGCCGTGGCAGGGCAGGTACTCCAGGCGGGGAGGACATGTGGCAGCCAGGTCGTTGAGCGTCACCGGGGCGTCGGTGACAGTGAGCAGGTCGAGCATCGCCCGGATCGTGGCCCAGCGGCGGGGCGTCAGCGCCCCGATCACGCCGAACCCCCGGCAGGGCGTACACCGACGGTGAACGCCACCAGTGGCCTGTTCGGTTGCCCGTCAGCCCGCAGCGGGGCAACCCCAGACTGCTGCTTCCAACAATCCAGCGCCGCGGCGGATGACACGAAGCGGAGCGCCCTGGCCGGATCGGCGGTCCAGGAGACGGAGCCACGGCCGCCGTGGGCCTCGACGTCGTACGACTCCAGGAACTCGCCGACCGGCGCACCGGGGAGGCCGGTGGCGTACCCCTGGCATCCCAAGAGGAACCCGGTCACTGGACCTCACCCCACCCGCTCCACTTCGCCCGGAAGGCGACCGGCACCCGCTTGGCGCACTCGGAACCGAGCACCCAGGCGCCCATGTAGCCGGAGTCGTCCCGGTCGACGGGCTGGCCGGGGGCTGCGATGTGGGCGCCGCCGTCGACGACTTCGACGACCCACCCACTGTCGGGCTTCACCCCTCGACCGCAGACGGTGCAGGGCTCCAGGCCAGCGTCCCGGGCACGGGTCTCGGCTCGGGCCTTGCGGTCGTCGTCGACCCCGAAGAAGCCATCGGGAGTGGGGGAGAGGTGGGTGGTCATGCGGAGGTTCCGTCCTGGGCGGCAGGCTGGAGCGCTGCGGCGGCCTTCACGCACCGCTTGCAGGTCGCCTCGTCGGAGGAACGGATGCTGCTGCTGCCGATCCCCAAGTAGCGGGGGTTGGTCCCGATGCGGCGGTTGCACAGTGTCCTGACCCGAGGGCCTGACTCGTCGAACAGGTGGAGGACGGTGCCGCGTGCCAAGCCGACCGAGAACAACTCGATCGGGAACTCCCCGGTCGAGGCGATGGCTTCCTGTGCGGCGGTCCTCATCGCACGAGGCCCTCGGCAGTGACGGTGACGTCGGGGGAGTCGAGCCCGCTGGGGCGGGCCACGGCTGCGAGCGCCCGGGCGACAGTGACGCTGTGTGGGCCGTCTCCACGGTCGTCGCTGTAGGTGGCGCCGACTGAGCCGGTGGCCTTGGCGTGGCTGATGGCTGCATCAGTGAGTGCCAGGCAGACGTCGCACTCACCGCGCACGTCGCGGAGAGCGGAGTGGGCGGTGGCGGTGATGGCCCACAGGCTGGCTGGTGCGGTCATTGCTGGCCATCCGAGCCAAGGAGGGGGTCGGGTGTCGTCACGTCCGCTTGCCGGGATCCTCTTGAAGTCGAGTGACTCTGCGTCCCAGTTGTCGGCAGTGCGCTCCCAGGAGCGACGAGCGCGTTCCTGGAAGGTCAGGTCTTCCTGTGCGGCAGGTTCGCCCGTCGCGGTCATCAGGTCTCCTCAGGCTCGAAATCGAGGGAATGGCTCCCTAAGACTTAGTGTGTCATAAAACCTATTACAGTGATTCTAAAACGTGGGGTTGAAGTGACTACCCCCAAAAAATTTGGATGGTGGCGTTGCCGTCACAGGAAGCGTTCACCGTCGGTGAATGCCGTGAACTGACGGGACGGCCGCCTCGCCCTCTGGACGCCCCCCGCGTCGGCCGAGCTGGCCGCGCGGGCGAGCAGACCCCGCTGCCGGGCGTCGAGACCAGGGGGCGTGAGGATCGGCGGCCAGTGAGCCGCAGGCGACCCGGGACGGTTCACCGCCGTTCTCTGGGTCGCTCAGTCCCTGCCGAGACAGTCGTTTCGTGTTGCGCGCTGGATGAGGGGCCGGGCACTACTCAGGGGAGATCGTCGCCGTCGCGGGGGCGACCCTTCCGGGCCAGGTCTCGGATCAGCGCATCCACGGCCCGGGCTCGGGACTTGTCGGCGACGTGGGTTTCCTCGATGAGGATCACGCCTGAAGGATCAGGAGACCCGAGGGCGGACCGGATGGACTGCACGACCACCCAGGGTGATGAGAGGTTGGTGTCAGTGCCCACGGACCACCGATCGGGGGACTGACGGGTGACGGCCTGGTCAGCGATGGTGAGGGCCTCGCCGACCGGGATAGATCGCAGCGCGGTCACCAAGTCGGGGTGGGCCTGTTCCAGTGCGTGGTCGCCGCCGGGGCCAGTGTGCCGGAGGGACATGATGGCGTCAGCCCATGCGGAGCGGGATGCGATGTCGCTGGTGGGTTCGGTCATTGGTGGGTCTCCTGACTCGGGTGGGCTGCTCCGACATCTTCAACTGTGGCGCACGTGACGGCCTGTGCGTAACCCCGGTCTTCAACAGCTTGCGCTTTGTTCGTGTCCCCGATTGACAGCGAGAAGTCCCCGGCGTCTGTCACTCTCGTGCGTGTGTCCATCGGAGGCACTCCATCCGAATCAGGGAGCCGGAGATGACTGATCAGCCACCACCCCGACCGTCGTGGGACGAGTATTGGGCGAAGGTCGGGTCCGAGGACTACCTCGCTGCGAAGGCGCTCCTAGAGCTTTCATCACAGGTGCGTTGTGATGCCGCACAGTGGTTGGAATGGGTCAGCCACCAACTGTGGAGCGACGACGACGAGCCTGTCGGTCAGTCGGAGCCGTATCCGAACCTCGACTGGGAAGGCTGGGTGAAGTCCGTCGACGAGCAGGGCCGCGGCTGGTCCAGCACCGAGTCTCGACTGTTCGAGGTTGTCGCTGCATTGGTCGCCGAAGAGCCTCGCGCGATTCGGCTGCGGGGCCTGCTCGACTCCATGGGCTCCTGGGAGAGCGACGTTTGGCGCATCCTCACCGAGTGGGGAACCGGGGGTAACAACAAGGATCACCCGGGACGCGCCACCGTTGTGCCGCGGTAATCGGATCCACCGCTTGGGGCTGGGGCAGGGTGGCGTTTGGAGGAATCTCAGGCGTCGTCTCGCAGCAACTCGCTACTGACTGCGCTTGCAATCTCGCGGCTTCCCCAAATCCACTCGTCCGCAAAATCGAACACGCTCCTGTCGGCTCCGCGTCGGGTGGCTACGCCGAGAGGTGGAGGCGCGGACGCGCGGCGGGCGACGTCGGACTTGCTGAGGCCGGCCAGTCGGGCTACGGCACGTTGGCTCATCCCATTGCGGAGGAGGAGCGTGACGGCCTGGCTTTCTGCGGTGCTGGCGGCCAGGTCGGCGCGGTGACGGAGGAGGCGGGCCTGGCTGAGGGCTTGGACGGCTACGGTCTCTGTGTCGAATGTGGTCACGCAAAGCACTGTACCAAAAATGCCCCAGACGTGGGGCACGTTTGGGGCAACGCGCGTTCGTTCACCTGTGGTGAACGGGCTACTCTGGGTGGGTGGCCACCACGAGTCCAGCCCATGATCCGGCGGCAGCCTTGATGTGGGTCTCGGTGGCGAACAGGTACCGCCACGCGCCGTAGTCGCCGTCGTCGCGGACAGCCCTCGCCCACTGCTCGGCGGCTTCCCGCTTCCTCAGCACATCAGCGTCGTTGGCGTTCTTGTCCGACTTCCCCTCAATCAGCCAGTACGTGCCGTCGGCATGGAGCGCGATGAAGTCGGGGAAGTACGACCCGTCGGTGGTCGGGACGTACGCCGGGCCGTTGGTGTAGACCCGCAGCCACCACACGATCGACGGGTCCCTGTCGAGCAGATGCGCCAGCGCCCACTCTGTGGAGCCCGCGTCGAACGACGCGACGGGCATGACGTTGTGCTGCCACCCGGAGAACTGGACGTGCTTGGTGAACGAGTCGTTGTAGGCGTCCCGCGTCTTCGGATCGACCATGACCGGCTCTACCGGCAGGGTGACTGGCACCAGTTCGTACTTCGTCTGGGTCTTCCGTCCGGCGTATGAAGCCTTGATCAGACTGGCCATCCCCGAGATGGCCTGTTGGCGGCGTGTCTCGCCCCAGGCTGCCGTCTCGGTCTCGCCGGTCACTCCGGCGCCTTTGAAGAATGCCTTCACCAGGCGACGGGCGGCTCCCTTCTCGGCTCTCTCCTGCATGACCCCGGGGTTCCGGAAGATCGCCGCGGTGAGGTCCTCGCGGATGGTGTCGATACCGGTGAGAGCTTGTTGTGCTTCGGCGTATGCCTGTGGGGTGACCTTGATGGTCACATCCTCGCCCTCACGAGCGGCTACGAGAGCGTCTCGCACAAGGAACGTGGGCACCTCGGTGATGAACCGGGCTCCTGCGGCTTCGGCGTCCCCGTCGGGGATGTCGGACAGGGTGAATGCGGCGTAGGTGAGTCGCGACTGGCGACGAGGGAACACGATCTGTGGAGCCCCCTCGACGCGACCTTTCGGCTGGGGGATGGGTTCGGCGATGCGTTCGTCGGTTTCGGCGAGGAACAGCCCCGGTTCGTCCGCGTCGTCTTCGCCGGCTGGGGTGAAGGTCACCTGGTCAGTCGGCTCCCCGGTGGTGGTGTCTTGGCCGCTGGGCTGGCCTGGTTGGGGAGTGGTTTGCACGGTCGGGGTGTCTGGGGCCGGTACCGGCAGGTCTCCGGCAGTGGTGGCGGCACCCTGCTCGTCGACCTCGACCGAAGCCGGTGGGGTCTGGATGCGTTGGCGGAGCACGTCCTTTTGGGCGAGCAACTGCTGGTAGGAGTCGTGGGCCACCAGGTCCACCTGGTCGACAGGCAGAGAGCCTGTGCGGGCTCCGAAGGGGAGCCGGAGCCCGCGGCCAAGGATCTGCTCGGTGAGCGTCTGTGACGCCAACTTCCGCAGTGCCACGATGACCGCGATGTTCTTGACGTCCCATCCCTCGCGCAGCATGTTCACGCTCACGATCGCCCGGATGGGCGAGGAAGCCGACTCGACCTCTGCGAGAGCAGACAACGCTTCGTCGGAAGACTGGGATGTGATCTCCAGGACGGCCGCCGGATCCCCGACGTAGCCGGGCTGGGCGAGCAACTGGCCCACCTCGCTGGCGTGCTCGATGCTGCCAGCCACCACGAACAGGACAGGCTTCACCGCCGGAGCGTCGTCGAGGGTCGCACGGTAGGCGTCGTACCCCTCAGTTTTGACTCGCAGCAACTGGCAGGCGTCGGCCAACTGAGTGCGCTCGTCCTTGGTGCCGTCCCGACGGTAGACGATCACGGGGATCTTCACGTGGCCGTCGGCGATGGCCTCACCCAGCGTGTACTGGAAGACCACCTTCTCCAAGTCGGCCTTGCTGGGGGTGGCTGTCAGACCGACCAGACCGACAGGTTGGAGGTCGCGGATCGCCCCGGAGAACGCCTTCGCCTTCTCGTGGTAGATGTGGTGCTCGTCGGCGATGACGAACAGGTCATCGGCGTCGTGCAGGTACTCGTAGAGGGCCGCCCCGAGGTGCTCGTCGACATCGCGGACCTTCCTCGATGTGGTGTCCTTGGGTCGGATCAACTGCTGCACGTTGAAGACGAACACCTTCAACCCGTGAGGATCTCGCAGCGCCGCAGAAACCGACCCAGCCCGGAAGTTGTCCGGGGTGATGATCACCGGGGTGTGCTCGGCGCCGGGCACGTATTTCTGGTGTGCGGCATCGAAGTTGGCCAGGGTTTTGGCTTGGATGACGCTGCCAGGAGTTACGACCAGGACGTGTCGGACGCCTTGCGTGGCCAGATAGTCGACGAGGGAAGACATCAGGAACGTCTTGCCGACCCCGGTCGCCAGATCGGCCACCATCTCCATGTAGTCCCCGTTCGCGTCGACGATCGACTGCACGATGGTTTCGAGGGCCTTGCGGTTCGGCTCACGCAGGTCGAACCGGGCGGCGATCTCAGCCAGGAGCGGGGCGTCGTAGGTGATCTGAACGGCCATCACTTCACCGTCCTCTTGGGGAACAGATCGTCGGGTGCCCGTCGGGTGCGGGAGCCGGGCGACTTGCTCGACAGCAGTTCCGCGGCCTCTGGCAGCACTGCCTTGGCGACGACCACGGCCCGTTCCTTCTCCCCGAGGTTCTCCAGCACGGTCGTGGCGACAGCCTCGTCGGCTACCCCGTCGATCACCGCCAGCCGTTGCCGCCCGCGCACCCCGCAGAACACCGGGTGGTTGGGGGTGAGGGTGAACTTTAACTGTGCGGCCATAGCCTTCGACCAGGTGCCGTTGGTTGCCTGATCGGACAGGAAGACCGCGCCGTCCTCGTCGACCTCGTACATCGAGGGGCCCACCTCCAGGTGGGTGAACCCGCCGCCGCCGTGCCAGAGGATGGTGGTTGCGTCCTTGGTCTTCGTCGAAGCTCTGAGGGTCTTTACTGTCGCCTTGTCGAGGTCGTCCTGGTCCTTCGTGGCTTTCCCGAGGAGCCGGGTGAACTCCTGTGCTTCCTCGGGCGTCATCCCGTCGGGGAGACCGTCTTCGGTGTTGTCGACGCGGGCCGTCATGGTGGTGATGCCGCCGGGGTCATCACCCTTCACCACCCGGGTCAGGCGCGGCTTGGTGAACGTCTTCACTGTCTGGGGTAGCAGTTCGCTGGTGACCCAGCGACGACCCATCTTGTGCGCTACGGCTGCGGTTGTGCCGGACCCCGCAAAACAGTCGAGCACGATGTCGCCGGGATTGCTGCCGATGGAGATGATCCGCTGGAGCAGTCGTTCCGGCTTCGGGGTGTCGAAGGCGTCATGCTCTGGGAACAGCGACAGGATCTCCTTTTTCGCCTTGTCGTTGTCGTCGACCTCAGCCGCGGTCCAGATGGTGTGGGGGACGAGACCCTTCGCCTCGTCCTCGTACTGCTTCACTCGGGGCTTCCCGTCGCCGCCTCTGGGGAAGTAGATCCGCCCCTCCTCCAACAGGCGGAGATACTCCGGCTCGGTCGCACCCCAGCACCGCCCCTTCGGCGGGCCGTGGATGATCCCGGTCGGCGTCGTGATCCGGTACATCTGGTTTCGGCGGCTGCCCTGGGCTGTGAACGGGATGCTGTCCCACGGGCCGCGTGGATCGTTGTCGGCGTTTGAGGCGACGCCGGTTCGGGGTAGTCGGTTACGGACATGCCGCCACTCCGACTTGGGCAGACGGGCATACACGAGCAGGGTGTCGTGGCTCTCGCTGAACGCGGCTCGGTTCTCGCGGCTGGTCCTCTTCTGCCAGATCACCTGGCTGATGAACCCGGTGTCACCTAGTTCCTCGTCGAGGACGGCTCGACATCTGTGCACCTCGATGTCGTCAAGGTGCACCCAGATGGACCCGTCTCGGGCAAGAAGTGGCTTGATCTGACGGATGCGGTCGCGGAGCAGCGTGAGCCAGATGGAGTGCTCCAGGTTGTCTTCATAGTTCTCGAAGGTCTGGGACGTGTTGAACGGTGGGTCGATGTAGACCATCTTGATATTGCCGAGATACTTGTCGGCGTACTCGGGGGTCTTGGCGAGTGCGTCGAGGGCGTGCATCGAGTCACCTGTGATGAGCAGGTTGTCGAAGGGCGGCTGAGGTAAGTCGTTGGGCCTGTCGGCCGAGATAGGGGCCTCGATGCGGTCCACTTCGTGCAGAAGGCGGACTTCCAGGACACGGGGATCGTGCGGGTCGGCGAAGGCGTAGTCGTACTTGCCGTGACCGGTGGACAGGAGCGCGCGGTCCTTGTTGGTCCACGTCAGTTCAAGTCGCCCCTGGTGCTTCGCCATCTGCTGCCCGTCCCCGTCGTCGGTGCCTCGTCATGGGTCATCGTGTCAGGCCCGGGTGGGCCGTGTAAGCGGAACCCATCGGCCCGTCGTGGCGGGGGCCGTCGGAGCAGGGAGCGCCGGGAACGACGACAGCAGCGGTGGAGCTGCAGCTCAGCCATCGACACGCCCCCCTGCACCTGGACGCTCCCGTCCGATCGCCGCACAGTGAACGCCTCCGAAGGGCCCGGTTCGTGGCCGGCGAGTTCGCGGGCCGGAGACGTGTCACCGAGTCCTGCAGTCGGATGGTCGTGCCTCACCTTTGCGTCAGCTCTCGTACGGGGCGTCGCTGACGGTCTCGTCCAAGCCCCACCGGCGGAGCCACTCGAGGAGCGTTGGCCTGTCGCACAGGTGGGGCACGACTCGCGTGAGACCTTGGGAGAGCCTGTCGATTCCGTGACGGTCGCGCAGTTCGCGGAGCCGGGCAGATGCTGCCTGGTGGGCCGGTGACGGGCCGGACGGCGTCCACCATGTTGTTGCTGCGGTGACCCAAGCGGTCAGCCAGTGCAGTGCCACCTCCAGGTCGGTGTCATCGAACCAGTCCGCGGGGAGCGGTTCGACCGCGGCGCCAGGGACCACCCCGAATGCGCGTAAATATTGGGGGCGCTGGGGGTGGGCCAGGGCGATGTAGTCGCTGATGGATGCCAC
>JAKDNC010000877.1 GCA_030452025.1 Nocardioides sp.
CACCATCGGTCGCGGCTACCTGGCAGCGATCGGCGCCCTGATCGGGCTCGGCGTTGCCGCCCAGGTCGCAGTCCTGGCCGGTGCCGGAGCCTGGTTCCCGCTCTCCTCACCGGCACTATGGGCCGCACACTCTCCCGCGATGCCCTCGGTGTCGATCATCCAGCTGTCCCTGGTCCCGATCATGTCGCTCGGTGTCTCCTCAGCAACCGTCCTCTGGTGGCAGAGAAGACCCCTCGTCTGAGTCACGACACCCCCGCATGCAGCCACTCATGCGCCGCCCTCGGTCAGGCTCGCGGCCGGCAGCCAGTCGACGCCGAGCAGCTGGGCGACACCTTCGAGGCCGGTGGTGTCGCCTCCCACGGTGTCGGAGGCGGCGGCGATCCGTTCCACCATCACCTTGGAGACCTGCTCCTCGACGGTGCCCTCGGCAAAAGCGATGTGCCAGGGGGAGACCTGGTGGTCGCGGTGGGTGCGACCGGTGACCTGCCGGCCCGCGATCCCGGAGAAGCGGGCCTGATGGAACAGCCCCATCCTCGGCTCGGTGCTCGCCTGACGACCGCCCTCGAGGGTCTCTCCGGCGTGCAGGCTGATCGAGGCGACCGTCGTGAACACGCACACCTTCGCCTGCCCGGTCTGGAACCGAAGTCGCTCAGCCTCGACGTCGAACCGGCCCTGGCCATAGAGCGTGGCGACCTCGAGACCGGCATCGCGCAGCCGTTCGGTGATCGGGTCGGCGGCGGTCCCGACGAACTCGACCGAGCACGCCACCTGCCGTTCGGCCTCGACCTGCTGGGCGATCCACGCGACCGTCGAGTCGACGCGGATCAGCCCGGCCTTCTGCCTAAAGCGCAGCAGCGCAGCGCGGCCCTTGGCGGTGTTGCGGCCGCGCCGGGCGATGTCCATCTCGCGGCAGAACTCTCCCCATTCGGCGTCGTATGCCGCGCGTTCGGTCGGGGTGAGCGCCACCGGCATCCCGGAGATCGGCACCGGCCCCCATGGCGCGGCCCGGTGCAGCATCGCGGGCGGCTGCTCCTCCTCGAGCCAGCCGCGCACCAGCGCCAGATCCGCGGCGCGACGGGTCGCCTCGGTGGTCCAGGTGGCGCCGTAGCGGCCGCGCTCCACCCCGACCCCGTGGCGCTCGAGAGCGGCGGCGAAGGTGGCGCCGGGCTGGGTCGCCGTCGTCCACTCCTTCATCGGCTCCCCGTGGCGCTGGGCGTAGGCGGGGGCGAGGTAAGGCAGCTCGAGCGGCGTATGACCAGGAGTCGCCGTCGTCGCGATGACGAACGGGGCCTGCTCATGCGGCGTGCTGTGCCCGGAGAGCTTCGCCCAGAGCTTCCATCGCTTGGTGGTGGTGCGTCGCAGCGCATGGGCCTCATCGGCGATGATCACGCCCCACTCGTGGCCCGTCACCTTCTCCAGGCGGTCCCAGGTGATCACCACCCATTCCAGGCCGGCATCGCCCAGCGCCGTGATGGTGCGGCACCAGTGCCCGATCGTGATCGCGGCGGGCCGGTCGGCGACCACCAGCACCCGCTGCGCACCGCGGAGGTCGCCCAC
>JAKDNC010000878.1 GCA_030452025.1 Nocardioides sp.
TTCGGCCAGAACACTTGGCGGGCGGGTCTGGACCGGGTCCTGCTCGGGGTCGCGATGTCCGAGGAGGAGCATCGCTGGCTCGGTCCGGCGTTGCCGGTCGACGACGTCTCCTCCGGCGACATCGACCTGGTCGGGCGGCTCACCGAGTACGTCGACCGGCTCGAGGTCGCGATCGAGACGATGGCCCGCGCCCGATCTGTGGGCGACTGGACTGAAGCCATCGGCAGCGCAGTCCTCTCTCTGACCGACGTGCCGCTCGACGACCTGTGGCAGGTGGCCCAGTTCGAGCGGGAGCTCGCCCAGATCCGCGACGGTGCGGTTGGGGAGCTCGAGGGCTCTCGCGGCGAGGAGACCGAGCTGCGGCTCGCCGACGTCCGCACTCTCCTCCAGCACCGTCTCGGCGGTCGCCCGACCCGCGCCAACTTCCGGACCGGCACCCTCACCGTGTGCACCATGGTCCCGATGCGCTCGGTCCCTCATCGGGTGGTCTGCCTGATCGGCCTCGACGACGGGGTCTTCCCGCGCGCCGGCAGCATCGACGGCGACGACGTCCTCGCGCGCGACCCACGCACGGGGGAGCGCGACGTCCGCAGCGAGGACCGCCAGCTGCTGCTCGATGCCGTGCTGGCCGCGACCGACAAGCTGGTGATCACCTACACCGGGGCGAACGCGCAAACCGGGTCCCCCCGACCGCCGTCCGTCCCGCTGGGCGAGCTGATCGACGCGGCTCACGCCACCGCACCGTCCGAGCGGGTGGTGACCCGTCACCCGCTCCAGCCGTTCGACCGGCGCAACCTGGTGCCCGGGCTCACCCGCGATGCTGAGGTGGACCCGAGGCCGTTCAGCTTCGACACCGCCGCCCGTGACGGGGCGAGGGCGGCCTTGCGTGAGCGCAGGCCGGTCCGGCCCCTGGTGACGGCGCCGTTGCCATCTCGCCCGACGGGAGACGTGGCACTGGCCGACCTGCAGGCCTTCTTCGCTCATCCGGTCCGCGACTTCCTGCGCCGCCGGCTCGACATCTCCTCGCCCCTGGCGGCCGAAGAGATCCACGACGCGATCCCGATCGAGCTGGGTCCCCTCGAGAAGTGGGCGGTCGGCGATCGGTTGCTTCGCGACGTCCTCGACGGCCTCGATCCGCAGGCCAGCATGCCCGCCGAACAGCTGCGCGGCCTGCTTCCCCCCTCGCAGCTGGGCCTGCGGACCCTCCAGGGCGTGGTCGCCGAGGTGCAGTCGCTCTGGGCGGGGACGGCGCAGTTCCGCACCAGCGAACCACGCAGCATCGACGTCGACATCGACCTCGGCAACAACCGGCGGCTGACCGGGACCGTCTCCGGGGTGATCGGAAGCAAGATCGTCACCGTCACCTACTCAGCCCTCAAGGCGCGGCAACGGCTCGCCTCCTGGATCGACCTGCTTGCGCTCAGCGCCGGCCACCCCGACCACCACTGGACGGCCTCGGCGGTCGGCAAGTCCAGGGCCGGGCCGACCCATGCCTTGGCCGGTCCCCTGGACCACCGCGCCGTCGAGTGGCTGCGCGCCCTCGGCGAGATCCG
>JAKDNC010000123.1 GCA_030452025.1 Nocardioides sp.
CGACATGGGCCTGATGGAGGACCCGGCACAGGCCGCGATCCCGTCGATCCCCTCGATCCCCGAGCTCTACGATCTCAACGACCTGCTCACCCATGCCGCAATGCCGACCGCGAACCTGATCACGATCAACATCAACGAGGACGGTACGGCGTCCTTCGCGCTGCCCCGCGCAGAAGTGGGCCAGGGGATCACCACCTCGACTGCGATGATCATCGCGGAGGAGCTCGAGCTCCCGCTGGACAAGGTGAAGGTCACTCTGGCGCCGGCCCGTCCCGAACTGCTCTTCAACCAGCTCACGGGTGGCTCCAACACCACCATCTCGACCTACACCCCGATCCGGGTGGCCGCAGCGATCGCCAAGGGCCAGCTGCTCAAGGCGGCCGCGACGTTGCTGGGCGACACGGTCGGCAACCTGGTCGCCAAGCTCGGCGCGATCGAGGCCCCCGACGGGTCGAGCGTGACCTCCGGCGAGCTCGCCAAGAAGGCCGCCAGCCCGACCACCGAGAAGGTCGAGGTCGACCTCAAGGCGAAGCAGGGCTTCGACGTCGTCGGCACCCCACAGAACCGCATCGACGCCCTCGACGCGGTCACCGGGACCAAGGAGTTCACCACCGACCTTCAGGTCCCCGACGCGCTGCCGACCATGCTCTGTCGCGCCCCCACCCTCAACGGCGTGCCGTTGGCGATCGAGAACAAGTCGGTGGTCCTCGCACTCGACGGTGTCCACGACGTCGCGATGGTCGACACCGGGGTGGCCGTGCGCGCAGAGACCTTCGGTCAGGCCATCGACGGAGTCCGTGCCCTCAAGGTCCGGTGGAAAGATGGTCCGGTCGCGGGGGAGTCCGACCAGGACATCCTCGCCGGCGTGAAGAAGGCAGAGCTCCCGATGCCGGCGCTGCCCAAGAACGGGTTGGCCAGGACCATCTCGGCGGACTTCACCTTCTGGTTCCGCAGCAACTCCGCGATGGACACCAATTCCGCCGTTGCCGACGTACGCGGGAAGAAGGCGCGGATCTGGGCCGGCCTCAAGTCCCCGGTCGTCGCCAAGCAGGCGATCGCCCGCGACCTGGGCTTCAAGGAGGCCGACGTCGAGGTGAACGTCGTGCAGTCGGGAGGATCGTTCGGCCGGCGACTGTTCTACGACGCCGCGCTGGAGGCAGCGAAGGTCTCCAAGGCCATGGGCAAGCCGGTCAAGCTGATGTGGCACCGCGCGGATGACTCCCGTGCCGGCCGCGCCCACCCGATGGCGACCTCGCGGGTGCGGGCCAGCCTCCTCGGCAAAGAGGTGCTCGCCTTCCAGCAGTCGCACACCAGTGTCGAGACCGACTTCCGGCACGGCCTCGGTGACATCATCACCGCGAGCGCCGCCGACCTGCCCTCGGGCGTCGGCAACCTTGGATTCTCGGAGGCGATCTTCACCCTCACCCAGGAGGTTCCCTACAACTTCGGGGCCGTGCTGCAGACGTTGGTCGAGACCGACCAGCGGTTCAACACCGGCAGCATGCGCAACATCTACTCGCCCGACGTGCGCTGCGCAAACGAGCTCATGGTGGACATGCTGGCCGAGGAGGCCGGGATGGACCCCTACGAGTTCCGTCGCAAGACGCTGCGCAACAAGATCGTGCAGCGCGTCCTGGACAAGGTCGCCGAGGAGGGTGAGTGGGGCAAATCGATGCCGAAGGGCATGGCTCAGGGCATTGCCATCCACAAGGAGTACAAGGGCGCCACGGCCTGCCTCGTCGAGATCGACGCGCGCCCGGAGACGGTCAACCGCAAGATCCGCAACGCGGTGACGGGGCCACGGGTCACCAAGGTCACCTTCGCCGTCGACATCGGCCTGGCGATCAACCCACGCGGTCTGGAGGCGCAGATGCAGGGCGGGATCAACGACGGCATCGCGCTTGCGTTGACCTCGAGCCTGCACCTGCGCGACGGCCACTTCATGGAGGGCAGCTGGGACAACTACTTCTACACCCGGCAGTGGAACACCCCGCCCGAAGTCAACGTGATCGTCATGGACAACGACTCCGAGCAGCCCGGCGGCGCGGGAGAGGCCGGCGTGGCGGCCACCTTCGCCTCGGTGGCCTGCGCCTATGCCCGCGCGACCGGGAAGATGCCGAAGGAGTTCCCGATCAACCACAGCGAGATCTCGTTCGAGGAGAAACCGCGGATCCCTTCCGTGCCCCAATCCCCGACCGACGGCCTCGAGCGCACGTACTGACGAGAAGATCTTTTGGTTAGGACAGGAACATGCCCGAACAGAGTTTCATCCTCAATGGCAAGAAGGTCACCGTAGATGTGGCCGACAACGTGCGCATGCTGTGGGTCCTGCGCGACCGACTCGGTGTCACCGGGCCGAAGTACGGCTGTGGCATCAACGTCTGCAAGGCCTGCACATCCCACATCAACGGCAAAGCCTTCAACCCCTGCGCGGTGCCGGTGAGCAAGGTCAAGGAGACTGACGAGATCACCACGATCGAGGGCCTGCCCGACACCGCATCCGAAGACCAGCGCGGTCCCAACGGACTGCACCCGATGCAGGAGGCGTGGCTCGAGCGGGACGTGGCTCAGTGCGGCTACTGCCAGCCTGGCCAGATCATGGCGGCGGTCGCCGTCGTACGACGTGCCCAGAGCGAGGGCCACGAGGTCACCGAGGAGGACCTCGACGGCATCCGGAACATCTGCCGCTGCGGGACCTACACCCGCATCCGGGAGGCGATCCGGACCGGCGAGCAGTCCATGTGAGGTGACCGGCGCGAACGCGCACCCCCAGTGTCGGGTCGGTGTCGGGCCAGTGCCGGGCCAGTGCCGGGTCAGCGGTGGGGCGGGAGGGTGATCGTGAAGGTGCTGCCCTCGCCGAGCGTGGAGTGGATGTCCAGCCGGCCACCGTGCCGCTCCGCGATCCGTCTGACGATCGCCAGGCCCAGCCCGGTGCCGGGGCGGGAGAGTGCCTCGGGGTTGGTCGACCGGAAGAACTCTTCGCTCAGCCGTGCCAGATCAGGGTCGGAGATGCCGATGCCGTTGTCCTGGACCATCAGGGTGACCACGTCCTTGCGTGGGAGCAGCTGGATCCAGACCGAGTCGCCCTCGCGGGAGTACTTCACTGCGTTGTTGACGAGGTTGCTGCAGACCTGCCTGAGCTCGGCGGTGTCGCCGGCGACGGGGACCGGCTCGTCGGACGTGTCTAGGTGCAGTGAGATGCCGCGGCGGGTCGACTCCGGCGTCATCAGCTCCACTGCGTCACGCACCTGAGCCCGCAGATCCAATGACTGCTCGCCCAGCGGCCGGTTCGGGTCGCCGGTGCGGGAGAGCATCAGGAGGTCGTTGACCAGGGCCAGCAGCCGGTGGGTGTTCCGCCCGGTCACCTCCATGGCTCGCGCGACCAGTGGCGTCACCTCCTCGTCCTCGATCAGCTCGAGATACCCGAGCATCCCGGTCAACGGGGTCTTGAACTCGTGGGAGACCGTGGCGATCAGGCGACTCTTGTAGGTCTCGAGCTCGCGCACCTCCGCGAGCACCTTCCGCTCCCGCTCGAAAGTGCGCGCATTGAGCAGCGCGCGCCCGAGGTCATGGCCGACGTCGAGCGCCGTGGCGGCCTCCACGCTGGTCCAGTCGTGGTCGCCCTGGTGGCGGGTCAGCACGAGGTTCCCGAGGCATTCGCTGGCCGCCCCCAGTGGCACGAAGAGCATCGACTCCACCTCGATGGAGGCGAGGTAGTCGTGGATCTGTCGACGCTGCTCCGCAGTAACCTGCCCGCTGAGCTCACGACGCGGCGAGATGACCAGCACCTCCTGGTCGGCCCACAGCTGGCGTGCGGTGGTCGTGGCGAGGCCGACCAGCGAGTTGTCGAGCGCGACCTCCCGGCCGTCGCTGGAGTAGATCGCGCCAGGGCCTCGGCCGAGGTCGTCGAAGGCCCGCATCCAGATCCCGCGGGCGCCGAACCCCTTGATCAGCGCGGGCTGGCAGACCTCGATGACCTTTTCGGGGGTCAGCTCGCCACTGGCGGCGCGGACCACCTGCCGCGCAGCGGATGCGAGCCGCAACTGCTCGCTGAACCTGTCCCGCTGCAGCAGTGCGTCGACCGCCTGCGATGCCTGGGCGACGTACCGGGCGAGCTTCTCCTGCCTGCGCGGCCCTGGTCGCAGACCGTCGACGGGCAGATCCACGGAGAGTACGCCGAGCAACTCACCGCCCCCGTTGCGCAACGGTGCGAACAGCAGGTCCAGGGGATGCCAGGCGAGGGGGTCGTCGACGGGTTCGTACTCCGGCACCCAGCCGAGGTCGTCCACGCGACCGAGCACCGCCTCGTGGGTCACGAACCGGAGGGAGCCCCATTCCACGCAGTCCTCGAGGTCGCGATCCAGCTCGGTGACGGGTCGGAAGGTGCCCAGCAGGACCTTCTCTGCCTCCGGGTCCCCGGCCACCGCTACGGTCTCGAGGTAGGCGCCCTCCCGGAGCACCGAGATGGCCGAGACGCCGAAGCCCGCCACCTCGCAGACTCCGTCGGCCAGCACCGAGAGCGAGTCCTCGAGGACGTGCCGGGACCAGGCTCCACCGAGGATCCGCTCGAACGACCCCAGAGCGGGTGCCTCGCGCGTGCTGTCCATGTCGCCCCCCTCTCTCCCCAATATAGGGGTTGACTTGAGGCTTCGGGCAAGAACGAAGCCACCGGAGCGATGGCAGAGGCGGCCGGGCCGCCAGCATGTCGGATTCCGGCCGCCAGCAGTCGGCCGGAATCGGAGTCGCGCGCTGCGGCCGGTTACGCTTGGGGTGTGCCTCAGCCCAGCAACATGCGCAAGGGTGGAGACGGTCGTCTCACCACGGCCCTCGACCCTCAGGACCAGGGACCCCAGGACGCCTGCGGAGTCTTCGGCGTCTGGGCCCCGGGGGAGGACGTCTCCAAGCTGACCTACTACGGCATCTTCGCCCTCCAGCACCGTGGCCAGGAGTCGGCTGGCATCGCGGTCAGCAACGGTCGACAGATCCTCGTCTACAAGGACATGGGGCTGGTCTCCCAGGTCTTCGACGAGTCGACGCTGGAGGCGCTCAAGGGTGGCCTCGCGATCGGCCACTGCCGCTACTCCACGACAGGGGCACCCACCTGGCACAACGCCCAGCCGACCTTTCACCCGACCCGCGGCGGCTCGATCGCGCTGGCCCACAACGGCAACCTGACCAACACCGCCGACCTGGCGAGGATGGTCGGTGACCTGGCCGCGCTCGACGGCGAGCTCGCCCTCCAGATCAAGTCCAGCGACGCCGCCACCAACGACACCAGTGTCGTCACCGCGCTGTTGGCCCACCATCCTGACTCCTCGGTCGAGGAGAAGGCGATGGAACTGCTCCCGCAGGTCAAGGGGGCTTTCTCGTTCGTGTGGATGGACGAGGACACGCTCTACGCCGCGCGCGACCCGCAGGGCATCCGCCCACTGGTCCTCGGGCGCCTCGAGCGGGGGTGGGTGGTCGCCTCCGAGACCGCCGCCCTCGACATCGTGGGTGCCGCGTTCGTCCGCGAGGTCGAGCCCGGCGAGATGGTCGTGATCGACGAGGACGGACTGCGTTCACGCACGTTCGCCGAGAAGGCCCCCAAGCACTGCCTCTTCGAGTTCGTCTATCTCGCCCGGCCCGACACCTTGATGAACGACCAGCGCGTGCACAGCGTCCGGGTCGAGGTGGGTCGCCGCCTGGCCCGGGCCGACACCGTCGTCTCGGGGCCGGCCGACGCCGATCTGGTCATCCCGGTGCCCGAGTCCGGCACCCCGTCGGCGATCGGCTACGCCGAGGAGTCCGGGATCCCGTACGGCGTGGGGCTGGTCAAGAACTCCTACGTAGGCCGTACTTTCATCCAACCCAGCCAGACGATCCGTCAGCTCGGCATCCGGCTCAAGCTGAATCCGCTGCGCGACATCATCGAGGGCAAGCGTCTCGTGGTCGTCGACGACTCGATCGTCCGCGGGAACACCCAGCGCGCCCTGATCCGGATGCTCCGCGAGGCCGGCGCGCGTGAGGTGCACGTGCGGATCTCGAGCCCGCCGGTCAAGTGGCCGTGCTTCTATGGCATCGACTTCGCCACCCGCGCGGAGCTGATCGCCAACGGACTGACCAACGACGAGATCTGCCGCTCGATCGATGCTGACTCGCTGGCCTACATCGACCTCGACCCGTTGGTCGAGGCGACCACGGTGCCCAAGGACGACCTCTGCCGGGCCTGCTTCGACGGGGTCTACCCGGTGCCGCTGCCCGACACTGAACGGCTGGGCAAGGACCTGCTCGAGGTGGAGCAGTCCGTGCTGCCGATCTCGGCGGAGGACCAGTGGAGAGACCGGAATCCCCTGACCGGGACCGGCGCCCGGGACGCGCTGGACCGTCCTTGAGCGTCCTTGTCCTCCGACCGGGCCCCAAACGTGCTTGATCCGACCGAATCCCAGCAGACCGAACCCCGCCGACCGAAGCCGACCGAAGCCGAGTTGGCCGAACCTGAGGACCGCCCCGTGACCGACCAGCCCACTGCCGGCGCCTACGCCGATGCCGGCGTATCCATCGAGGCCGGCGACCGTGCCGTCGAGCTGATGAAGACCTGGGTGGACAAGGCCCGCCGTCCGGAGATGATCGGAGGGATCGGCGGTTTCGCCGGCCTCTTCGACGCCAGTGCCCTGAAGGCCTACGACCGCCCTCTGCTCGCCTCGAGCGCGGACGGGGTCGGGACCAAGGTGGCCATCGCGCAGGCTCTCGACAAGCACGACACGATCGGCTTCGACCTGGTCGGCATGCTGGTCGACGACCTGGTCGTCGTCGGCGCCGAGCCGCTCTTCCTGACCGACTACATCGCTACCGGACGGGTGGTTCCCGAGCGGATCGCTGCGATAGTCAAGGGAATAGCCCAGGCCTGCGTGGCTGCCGGGTGTGCGCTGATCGGCGGCGAGACCGCCGAACATCCGGGCCTGCTCGACCCCGACGAGTACGACGTGGCTGGCTCGACGACCGGCGTGGTGGAGGCGGAGAAGCTGCTCGGCCCGGGCCGGGTCCGCCCCGGCGACGCAGTGATCGCGATGGAGGCCAGCGGGTTGCACTCCAACGGGTTCTCGCTGGTGCGCCACGTCCTGCTCAGCACGGCAGGCTGGAGCCTCGAGCGCGACGTCGAGGAGCTCGGACGGACTCTCGGTGAGGAGCTCCTCGAGCCGACCCGGATCTATGCCAAGGCCTGCCTCGCGCTGGCCGCGGAGACCCGGACGCACGCCATGTCCCACATCACCGGGGGAGGCCTTGCGGCCAACCTCGAGCGAGTGATGCCCGAAGAGCTCTCGGCCACGATCGACCGATCGAGCTGGACCCCGCAGCCGATCTTCGACGTCGTACGCCGCGTGGGCGACCTCGCCCAGTCCGACCTGGAGCAGACCCTCAACTGTGGGGTCGGAATGGTCTCGCTGACCGCGCCCGACGACGCCGACAAGGCGATCGCGGTGCTCGAGAGGTTCGGGATCCGGGCCTGGGTCGCCGGCGGCGTGCAGGCGGCCTCGGCGGGCGGCGGCGGCACTGTCGAGCTGGTGAACCAGCACCCCGGCTGGTGAACCGAGCCGATTCACGGCAGTTCGAGACCTCGGTGTGCGGGAACAGCCATGGAGCAGGTAGCGTTAGGGCCACGAGTAATAGACCAATAAGTCCGGGAGCCTCGGCCCAGCCGCCGGGAGCACTCTCGGCCAAGCGCGCGAAGGGGTCGATCCTATGGGACGCGGCCGGGCCAAGGCTAAGCAGACGAAGGTCGCTCGCGACCTGAAGTACCGCACTCACGAGACGGACTTCGGGGCGCTGCAGCAGGAACTGCACGCCCAGGAGAGCAGTAGCACTCAGTCCGAGGTGAGTCCCGACGACGACGAAGGCGACGGGACGGACGACCGCTACTCGCCGTAGTGGACGTGCCGAGTGCTCAGGTGGTCGCTGTGGCAACCACCTGAGCACTCGAACCGGTCAGATCAGCGCAACCACATTCCGCGCAGACGCCCCACGTCGCGCATCCGTCGTTCGGCGAGCCGGTCTGCGGCGATGGCGGGCGAGATTCCGTCGGCAGCTGCCGTCTTGAAGACTGCCCTGGTGGTCTCGAAGATGCCGGTGGCGCGCTGCTTGGCTCGCTCGAACGAGAAGCCCTCGAGCTCGTCGTAGACTTGGATCAGTCCGCCCGCGTTGACGCAGTAGTCGGGGGCGTAGAGGATGCCGCGGTCGGCGAGCGCCTTCTCGATCCCCGGGTGGGCGAGCTGGTTGTTCGCCGCGCCACAGATGACCTTCGCCGAGAGGGCGTCGACGACCTGGTCGGTGATCGCCGACCCGAGAGCGCACGGCGCGTAGACGTCAAGGCGGGCGGAGACCAGTGCCTCGGTGGACTCCACGATCTCGACGTTCGGGAACTCGGCGCGGATCCGGTCCAGGGCCGGCTCCCACACGTCGGTGACCATGACCGAGGCGCCGTCCTCGACCAGGTGCGCCACCAGGTGGTGCCCGACCTTGCCGACCCCGGCGACGCCGACAGTGCGACCGGACAGGGTGGGCTCGCCCCACGTGGCCTCAGCCG
>JAKDNC010000879.1 GCA_030452025.1 Nocardioides sp.
GTGGTACGCCGGGCATCCCGACGTGTCGCGCGACTGGCCTCTCGAGGCCGAGTCCGTCGCGGTGATCGGCGCCGGCAACGTCGGACTCGACGTCGCCCGCATGCTCGCCAAACCGGCCGAGGAGCAACTGTCCACGGAGATCGCCGACAACGTGCACCGCGGCCTGGCCGCCAACAAGGCGAAGGACGTCCACGTCTTCGCCCGCCGAGGCCCGGCGCAGGTGAAATTCTCCCCGATGGAGCTGCGCGAGCTCGCTCACTCGCCGAGCATCGACGTGCTCCTCGATGAGGAGGGCTTCCAGATCGACGAGGCCAGCCAGCGCACGATCGCCGGCAACAAGGGTGTCCGCCTGGTCGTCGACACACTACTGAAGTATCTCGAGGCGAGACCGACGGGCGCGCCGCACCGGATCCACATCCACCTCTGCCAGAACCCTGTCGAGCTGGTCGGCGATGGCAGGGTCGAGGCGATCCGGACCGAGCGCACCGAGCTCGACGGCGACGGGAACGCTCGCGGCACGGGGGAGTTCATCGACACCCCGGTGCAGGCGGTCTATCGCGCGGTCGGCTACCTCTCCTCGCACATTCCCGACCTGCCGTTCGACCACACTGCGGGGGTGATACCGAACGAAGCGGGGCGGGTGCTCGACCTCGACGGGGCGCCTGTCGCCGGTGTCTACGCGACCGGCTGGATCAAGCGCGGTCCGGTGGGGCTGATCGGCCACACCAAGAGCGACGCTGCCGAGACCATCCGCAGCCTGCTCGGTGACCTCGACGCGATGCCCGCCCCCGAGACGCCGGCCCGAGACGCGATCCTTGAGCACCTCGCGGCTTGCGGTGTCGACTACACGACCTACGACCAGTGGCTGCGCCTGGACGGTCACGAGATCGCGCTGGGTGAGCATGTCGGCCGTGAGCGGATCAAGGTCGTCTCGCGCGAGGAGATGATCAACGCATCACGACTGACGGACTCTCCGACCGCCTGACCAACTGACAGACCAACTGGCTGACCACCTGACTGGCTGGGTCTGCTCACGCCGAGTGCTCGAGCGTCGAGCTCGCTCCGACGATCGACCAGCCGTTTGCCGGACCGGAGCCTCGTGTCCGGGCGAAGCGCTGTCGCCACGGGCCGTCCCCGGAGCGCGATCACCCGGCTGGCAGGCTCGGTCGAACCGCTCGGCCTATCATCCTCGGATGGCCGGTGACCACGACATCGAGCAGCGCCTTCTCGCCCAGGGCGAGGAGGCCCGGCGACGTCTGGCGGTGCTCCGAGATGACTTCGCGTCGATCGTCGACGCGTCCGAGCAGTCCAACGCCGACGACGAACACGATCCGGAGGGCGCCACGATCGCCTTCGAGCGCGCCCAGGTGCAGGCACTGACCCACCAGGCCGAGCGGCGGATCGAAGAGGTCGACTCGGCGTTGCTGCGGTTGGCTGCGGGTGATTACGGCCGATGTGAGGTCTGCGGTGGGAGGATTCCGGAGGAACGGCTGGAAGCCAGGCCGATGGCGATGACGTGCGTCGGGTGCAGCGGGGCAGGGCCGGGCGGCGT
>JAKDNC010000124.1 GCA_030452025.1 Nocardioides sp.
AAGAGACCCGCGCCATCGCCGAAGACATCCGCAAGCAGATCGGCATCGGCGGCTTCATGACGCTGGGCGCCAGCGCCCTCCGTCACGGCCTGGTAGCGGCCACCCAGGAGGCGACGCCATTGCCGTCGCTGATCTTCAATGCCCGCATCCTGCCGTTCACCAAGGCCGGGCAGCGCAGCGACAACGCCCGGATCATGTCGGTCGTCGTCAGCCTCAACGGTGCCGACTACTACGACGTGAAGGTCACCTACAACCAGCGCGGCGATCGCTACGGCACCAAGCCGCGGGTCGTGCACTTCGAGACCACTGACGTGGACGCGTTCACCATCGGCCGCCTGATGGTCGCCCTCGACTTCGACGGCGACACTGCCACCAACCCCAGCTACTTCACCGCCTGATCCCCTCATGAGCCCGGACGGGCCGGTGGCGCACCCGAGAGAGCGCCCCGGCCCCTCCGTCATGCCACGACGAGGCCCCGGCCCAGGGAGCCTGCGCTGTCCCCATCGCGCACAGCGTCCTCTGCCGCCGCGCGGCGGCGGGATGAGGCGAAATGGGTGGGTTACGGGTGTCGGTTGGTCGCTCTACTGTGAGTGGTGTCGGAGCATCCAGTCGAAGGGAAACCATCCATGCAGCAGCACCAGACCACCGATCCCCTGGAATGCCCCACCCAGCACAGTGAGGGGAGGGCGACCCGATGAGTCACGGCTACACGATCGGTGTGCGCGGCTGCCAGCACCTCGGCTACCAGCCGCAGGGAATGCGGCTCAACTCCGGCACCCACTGGAACCAGCGGGTCATCGACGGCCACTACGCCCACGAAGCCACGATGCGATCCATGCTCGCCGCCGGGATCGACGGCATCGTCGACGGAGGCGACCTGTGCCACGTCAGCCGGCCGCTGCCCCGCGACGTCGAGGCGGCCAACCGAGTCGATGACCTGCGGGTCGCAGCAGGTGTGTGGGCGGTCGGCAACTCCGGCAACCACGACGCCGGAGGTGGCTCCGACGTCTCTGCCATGGGCGTCATGCACCGTCCCGACCTGGGCATCCTCGCCGTCTACCCGGACCCCAAGCGCGGGACAGGCGACGGCATCGGCCCCTTCCCCGGCCTGTACGAGATCCACACCTCCGAGACCCACCCGAACCTGCCCGACGGACTGGCGCTGCACTTCGTGTCCCACTACGGGCTCTCCCGCCACCTGAAGGACGCCGGGATCGACATCGACCCGACCCCGCTGCCGGGGCACGTCAACCTGTTCTTCTCCCACGGAGTGTTCGAGACCGACGAGCGGCTCTACCGGTGCATCGACCCACACGGCGAAGAGCGACCCATCCCCGGGGAATGGGCCCTGCGCGGCTGGGACGCAATGCTGCTCAGCCACTACCACACCCTCGGAGCGGTCCCCGGCTACGGAGACGGCGACCGCGGGCAGGTCTGGTACACCGGATCCAGCCTGCGCCGCGGGTTCTCCGACGAGGAAGGCGTCCGAGGCTGGCTCCAGGTCACCGTGCACGACACCGGCAAAGTCAGCATCAAGGCCGTGCCGATCTGGCAGCGCCCCCAACACGAGCTGCCGATCATCGACGCCCACGGGCTCACCGTCGCCGAGCTCGACGACCAGATCACCGCCCACTTGGGATCGGTGGCGTTGGTTGACACCGAGTCGGCCACCCTCACCGGTGACCCGGGGGCGATCGTGCGGCAGACGATCCGCCACAGCACCGTCACCCAGCGCCAGGGCTTGGCTGCGCTCCGGGGCCGGTACCTTGAACTCACCAACGAGGCCGCATGGTGGGCGATCAACTTCGACAAGCCTGTCACGGCTGCTGCGGTCGGGCCCCGGTCATTGGACTCGCGGGCAGTCACGGCCCGAGTGACCGACTTCGCAGGCGAACTCGACCGCCGGGCCGACCGTCTCCTGCACACCGTCGGGGTTCCAGAGTCGCTGACCGAACCAGTGCTGGAGCAGGCGCAGGCATGGGCCTCCGGGGTGCACAGCAACGCAGACATGCCTGAACCGGCCTCCGCATCCACCCCCACCGCCGCTGTTCCGGGCTTGGAGGACGGTGCAGCATGAACAGCCAGCCTGGCCCGCAGCCACCGCGGATGGGGCCACCACCGGCAGGTGGGACCTCGGCCGAACCACCCCGGTGGTCGACGCTGACCCAGATGCAGTGGGACCACTTCCTGTCCGATCCGGACCGGCAGGTGCTGCCCGAGCACACCATGTGGGGGTCAGTGCTGTGGGCACCCAGCGGAAACCAGGTGGGATTCCTCGTGGCCCGCCCCGACCAGGACGTCCAGGTTGCCCACCGGGGAGCCGCCGAGATCACCCAACGCCGGTTCACCCAGATCATGGAGGGGTTTCCGATGCCGCGCAGCCACCGCGGCTGGATCGGCGCTCTGGCAGGCTTCTTCGGCGCCACCGCCTTCGCCGCAATGCTGGGGGAGCCAAGCATGCTCGGGCCTGCCTTGTCGGTGATGTCGTCGGGCGGGTACGTGCTCGGGTCGAGGTGGCACCGGTTGACGGGCAGCAACCGCTGGCTCGGCTACCAGTGGGGCGACCCCGGTGATCAGGTGGTGACCCAGCTGCACCAGATCGGACGACTCCTCACCGAACACCACATGGAAGCACCGGTCTACGGCGCGGTCCGCACCGCCCTGTGGGAAGCGCACACACCGCAGTCGCTGGCGCAGGCACTGTCCGGCGTCGAGCAGGCGCTGCGGGCGCTGGTGGCGGCCGAACAGTCCCGCACCGCGGCAGTCGACCAGGGCATGCAGTACCTGTTCGACACCCCACCTGAGACAAGGGCAGCGACGACTCCAGGGTTGGATCTGCTGGCCGAACTCGAGGATCACGTGCGCCTGGAGACGGAAGCGCACCAGCAGATAGCCGACGACTACCGCCGCAACGACTCATGACCGCCTCAACACCAGCCGCCCGGCCGACGGGGGTGCCTGGCCGGTGGCGGCCCCGGTGGCGCGACCTGCCCGCGCTGGGCTGGGTGCATGCCCGCGCCTACACTCCCTTCCTGGTTCTGGCCTGGCTCGTGTACCCGCTGGCTTTGGGGATGGTGTCCTCTGCCCATGCTTGCGGCAACCTGGCCGCGGCAGACAACCGCCGAGCGGTTCTCGCCCTCAGCCACCCCGGTCACCGTCAGGTGCTGTTCGCCGTCGCGGGTGGCCTCGGCGGCATCACCGCCGGTCTCCTCCCCTTCCTGGGGATGTCCGGGCTTCTGCTCGGTGCAGTCGTCGCCTTCCCCGGGATCGCCACGACGATCCCCGAACCCCTGCTCCTCCAGCTGGTGACAGCCCCGCTCACCGCCGTGATGCTGGGTGGGTCGGTGGTGGTGCTCCTGGGCGGTCGCCAGATGGTGTCGGCCGCGAGTTCGCTGCGCGGGGTACGCGACCCCGACAGTGGTGGCCCTGTCCGCGTTCTGGGTGGCTTCGCTGCCTGGCCCCACAGTCACGGCCACGGCAAGGCGCTCGTGCAGGGGCTTTTGGTCGACCCTGGCGTCACCGGCACGTTCGTGGCCGTCGCACGTCATGAAGACCTGGCGGCCTGGTATCGCCGTCTAGGGATGAAGGGCCACCCCGACACCCCAGACGTGCTGTACCTGAAGCGGTAGTAGTGAAACACCCGGGTGCCGTATGTCGGTCCTCGGCTCTAGGTTGGGTGCCGTCGGAGCATCCCATAGGAGCCAAGCCATGAACCAGACTGAGAAGACCCAGAAGTACACGGGCCGTTGGGTGATCGAGATCCCCCACGCCTGCGAGCACGTCGACGCGTCCTTCCCCACCGCTTCCTGGTTCGACGTGCTGGAAATCCAGCCCGGCCAGTACCCCATCGAATGGACCAACATCGGCGGAGACACCTGGAACCCCGAACCGAAGGCGGTTACCCCCGGTTTCCTCGCCAATACCGGCCCGTACTACGCCCGGGTGCGGCTCGATGCGATCCTGCGCAACAACCACCGGTCGAACCGCCTGCTCGGGGAGGAACGATCGGTCGACACCTACCCCGATGAGCCCACCACCCACACGTTGAGCACCTATGCCTACCTGGTCGAGCACGGGAAGCCCGTCTTCACCCACGGCACCTACCGCCACCTGGAAAGGAGCGACGCATGAACCCCGCGATCCCGACCCTGCGGCAGTACGCCTCGCAGCGGAGGACGACCCTTGCGCGGACCCACGAAGTGACCCGCGCCGAAGTCGAAGAGGTCTACTTCGACGACTGGTTCGACCGTGACTGGTGGAGCCATGTGGTGGCCCGGGTGGAGGACGGTGTGGAGCCCTCGACCCGCCTGTGGCGTTCCCTGCCCCAGTCACGTCGGACCGAGCTGCTGCGCACTCATCGAGCGCTCGTCGACGGCGCGTTCACCGCTCGGCTCATCAACCGCAGCCACGTCCATGCTGCCGGTGCCGGCCACGGCGGTCCCGCCACCGCCGTCACCTCGCAGGTCACCTGCCCCGACTGCTCGACCCGCCAGCAGGTCCCGGCCTGATCACCATGGAGAGCCCGTCGAGGCCAGCCGATACGGCCCTGAGCGAGCGTCAGTGGCGCCGCGCTTGGCAGGCGCCCCGCGATCCCCCTTGGCGGACTTCCTCCGTGAAGTCGTCGACGAGCACGAGATCCCGGTCCCCGACCTCACCCCACCCCCGCAGGTGGCCACGAGTGACCGTGAGGAACCTTCATCGGTTGTCCCGCCGCCGACCCGAGCGACCACCTGGCACACCGCCCACCGGCGGCACCAGAAGGTCAAATACGCCTACGGCGACCTGATCACCGACCCGCTCAAAGCGCTCGACTACAGCGCACTGTTCGACGTCAGTGAACCCCACACCGAGAAGTTCCTGCTCGCCTTCGACGAGTGCGAAGAAGTCGCATCGAGCGGCCCAGGCACGCCGGACGACCAGGAGCTGGTGGACCGCTACGCGCATGCCACCCGCCGGCTGCAACTCCTTTGGGACGCCGCCTACGCCTACGCCGAACGCACCGGATCCGAATGGCTACCCCACGGTGAACAGGACACCGTCCGCAAGGCCAAGTCGCTGCTGCGTACCGCACACGACAAGACGGGCGCCACCGACGCCGAACGCACTCGGGCGGCTGAGAAGGCACGAGAGCTGCTGGCCACGATCCGCTCCTTCCGCATGCCCGACGAGGCACGGCAGGCCATCGAACACACGGCCCGCAAACGTCTCACCTGACCGGGCTCGCGGGAGTCCCCTAGTGGGGGCTGTCCGTTGTGCGCTCGCTCGGGGGACGTGACAGCCCAAGGGGGTCACCAATAGACTCCGACATGACGGACCTGTTGCTTTCTTAGTCGTTGCTCTGGGTTCGTCATGGGCGTGCGCGTTGCCAGACGTGCACGTCCATTCTCAATTTTCCTTGAGAATTTCTGAACCGCCCCCAGCGCGACCGAAGAGCCTCACCTGACTGCCCGGCGAGTTCCGACGAACGCGCCAGAATCCTCTCCCTAGTCCCTGCCAGCGGATCGCGATTCCTCGCAGCACCTCGGCGGCAACCGTCCTCGCGCCTCCAGAAAGTCTCATTTCATCGCTTCAAAACGGGCAAAAGTCTCACGAAGTCTCACATACCGTTGGAATGTCTCATTTCACGACTTCGGCGACACAGACACGGGGGACGGTCGCGTAGATGGCGGGTTACGGGTGTCGGTGTCGACGGCTAGCGTTTCAGGTGTCGGAGCAACCTAGACCGCGAAGGAAAACGAGCCGATGCTGCTACCCACCAGGATTGAGGTCCGCAACATCCGCTCGATCCCGCACGCGGTGATCGAGCCGCTGGGTGACGGGATCACCGCGCTGACAGGCCCCATTGGTGTCGGAAAGTCCACCATGTTCAACGCCGTGCTGTGGGCTTGCTATGGCGAAGTGGGAGGCATCCCGGGGGCGTTGGTGCAGTCTGAGATGCGACGCACCGGCAGCGGTGATGACGAGCCGGTCGAGGCAACCGTCGAGTTCGAGCTGAACGGCGACACCTACCGTGCGGTGCGGCGCCTACGGAGCCGCAGCCGGGGTGGGAAGAAGGTCGAGGTGGCGTCGGCCGAGCTGTGGATCAACGGGATCGAGCAGCCGCAGATCACTCCCTCGAAGCTGACCGAGAAGGTTGAGACCCTGACCGGTCTCAGCGGCCGCGCCTACTCGGGGGCGTTCTTCTGCGCCCAGAACCACCTACCGGCCCTGGCTGAAGGGACCCCTGCCGAGGTGCAGCGGATCATCGAAGACCAGACCGGGTTGTCGTCGCTGACGGGGAAGATCGACACGGCCAGGTCGACCGCCAAGGACGCCCAAGTGGCTGCCGACGCGCTCCCCGGATCGGTGGAGGAAGTGGAGTCCGCGCAAGGCGAAGTGGACGCTGCGCAGAGCGAAGGCGAGCGGCTGTGGGCCGAGTTCGAGACCGCGAAGGCCAGGTCCGCGAAGACCCGCGAACTGTGGGAGGCGGCCCGCGCCGAGCACCAGGCGGTGGCGTCGCGGCAGCGTGCCGCGACGCAGGCGCAGGTGCAGCTGGCCGAGGCGGAGGCCCGGATCGAGGCGGTCACCGAGCAGATCGCTGACCTGGACACTGAAGCCGAACGTTTACCGGCGGTGAACGTTGAGCAGGTGAAGCGGGACGCCGCCACACTGCGGGACCTGATCGCCACCGCTCAGCGTGCCCAACACCTGGTGGGAACCGCGGCGGACGGTGTCGCGGATGCCGGCGCCTCAGTCGCGGTCGCCACCGAAGCCGCCGGCGGGTTCTCCGGAGCGCTCGACACCCGCCTCGCGGAGGCGACATCCCGGTTGACGAAGGCGCAGAACGACATGGGTGCCTTGCACGGGGAGTACGAGCGGCTCACCCGCGCCATCGACACGATCCGTGCCTCCGGGCCCGACACCGCCGAATGCCCCACCTGCACCCAGCGACTGGCCGATGCACGCGTCCTGCTGGTCGACCTGATCGCGCAGCGTGACGCCACCACCAGCCGCGGCACCGCCACCCGGGCGGCAGTGGAAGAGACGGAAGCCCAGGTGCGTGACCTGGCCGCCCAGGTGAAGGCCCGCGACGAAGCTCTCGCCGAGCAGCAGCGCGCCACCGCTGCGGCCGGGACCGCACAGGCCAGGCTGGACGCCACCCGTGCGGAGGCACAGAAGACCCTGACGTCGCTGACTCGGGTGACCGGGGGAGACCCGGACGACGACCCGGCGGGCACGATCGAGCAGGGACAGCAGCAGTTGGACGCCACTGCCGCACAGGTGGCCACCGCAGACCGGGCCGCGACGGTGGCCGAGCAGGTCACAGCCCGGCGAGCCGCGCTCGCAGACCTGAACAGGACGAGGGAGGAAGCTCGAACGCGGGCCCACGACGTCGTGCCCGACGACGACGTCGTGGCCGCCGAGACCCACGCCACCGACACCCACGCCACCCACTCTGTGGAGGAGGCGGCCCGGCAGAAGGCCGAAACGGAAGCGAAGGTCGCCGCCGAGCGGTCCCGGTCCGCCGAGGCCGCCCGCGACCGCGCCGCGGCCACGTTGGAGAAGAAGGCGGAGGCGCTTACGAAGGCCGACACGCTGCGCCACGCACACCAGATCCTGACCGCGCTGCGGCGTGACCTGCTGGCCGACTACACGGCCACCATCAGTGACGCCGCCTCCCATCTGATGGACCAGGTGGGAGGCGGCGACCACATCGGTGTCGTGATCGACGCGACGTGGGTGCCGCGGGTGGTGCTGGCCACCGGCGAGGAACGGCCCATGCGGGTGCTTTCCGGTGGGGAGAAGGCCCGAGCTGCCTTGTGCCTGCGACTGGGGATCGCTGACCAGATCACCGCCGGCAGCGGTGCTGGGATGGTGTTCGCCGACGAGATCACCGCCAACCAGGACGAAGGGACCACGCAGGACGTGGTGGACTTGATCCGGGGCTTGGGGAGGCCAATGGTGCTCATCGGGCATGCCCCGCAGATCGCACAGATCGCCAACCGGGTCTACGTGTGTGAGAAGTCGGACGAGGCGACGGGCACCAGCATCGGGTTCGCCGGGGTCGCCCAGGCCCCGGTGCCGGTTCCCTGACCCCCACGCGGGGGGCGGGTGCCGGGAGGCTGTCCGGTCGGCTTTGCCCGGCCCGTTCGCGGGTTGGACGTCTGGGCGTGGAGGACGCCATCCGGGTGCAGAAAGACCCCTCTGGCGGCGTCGCCAGAAACGACTAGCGTAATGGGTGTCGGAGCAACACGAGCATCACCACACGCCACGGAGGCAGCCATGACCAGCATCCTCACCGCACCCGAACCCACCCTCGGGGCCTGCGCCCACTGCGGCGCCGCAACCGACGTCGCCTGCGACACCACCTGCGCCTCAGCCGCCACGGCCCTGCTGAACGAACTGCTGGACGCCGAGCAGCCCTGCCACCGCAGCCCCATGGCGGCCGCCGCCACCCTCTGCGGCTGCTGGTCCTGACCCTTGAGCGTGGAAGGAACCCTTGGCATGCACACCCACACCCACACCCACACCTTCACCGTCACCGTCAGCGACTGCACAGCCGAG
>JAKDNC010000880.1 GCA_030452025.1 Nocardioides sp.
GCCGCTCCGGACCGCCATCAAAGGCCTGCGAAGAGGGCGGTCTCCAGGCCATCGTCGCCCACGGGCCCCTGGACTCCCTTGACGATCCGATAGAACTCGACCCCCCAAGCAGTGCTGCCGACGTTGTTGGAGAGCGCGAAGAACGGGCCGTCGACGGCGACCTGGGTCTTGTGGGCAGCCAGGGCGGCCATCTTCGCGTCAACGTAGTCCGTCGCGTCGATCCCGGCAGCGAGGAGCTCGTCGGGAGTCACGAAGTGCGGCAGCGGGCCGTCGGGGTCCATCCCCTCGAAGGAGGTGGTGTCACCGGCATCACGCAACGCCCGGAGCCCCTGGCGCATCCGAGACTCCGACATCGCGCCCCAGTAGATCTTCACGACCTCCCAGGGCTCCCCGAACTCACGCTTGTACGACGGCACCGCGGCGAGCTGGGCGGCGTACATCGCGACGCGATGGGCCTGGATGTGGTCCGGGTGGCCGTAGCCGCCGAACTGGTCGTAGGTGACCAGGACCTGCGGCTTGACCTCGCGGATGATCTCGACGAGCAGGTCGGCGGCCTCGGTGAGGTCGGCGTACCAGAAGGCGTTGTCGTGGATCGTGTCCGCGGGCACAGCATGGCCACTCTCGTGCCACTTCATCCCGGAGTCGCGGAACCGACCGAACCCCCCGAGGAACCGGTGGTCGGTGACACCGAGGGCCTTCATCGCGTTGGTGAGCTCGCCCCGGCGGTGCTCGCCGAGGTGGTCGTCCTTGTCCGCGGCGAGGTGCTCGAGCTCGGGGACGAGGATCTCGCCCATCTCGCCCGCGGTGCAGGTGACCAGGGTGACGCCGCGCCCCTCGGCGGCGTACTTGGCCATCGTGGCTCCCTGCCCGATGGATTCGTCGTCCGGGTGGGCGTGGACGAGGAGGAGTCGCTGGTCGTCAGTCATGGCCCCAGACTAGGCGGTGTCTGGCAATTCACTGTCGTCGCGAGCGGATCCCGGTGGAGTGCATGGCAAGGCGGAGGCGGGAGCCGATGCGCTGCATCGGCGACTGACGACAACGGAGTCCAGGTGCCCACCGGGATCCGTGCAGCAGACAACGGATTTGTCAGACACCGCCTGATCAGGGCCTCTTGATCCGCTTCGGTTCGGTCGGCAGGTCGAGCGGCACCGGAGCGACGAGAGGGGCCTCGCTCGGGGCGTCTTCGACGTCGAGCCAGCCGTCGTGCTTGTCGACGAGCAGCTCGAACTGGACCGCCGGCGCATCGGTGAGCACCGCCCACGGGTGGTCCTCGTCGTCGTCCTCGCCGGCCAGCCGCTCGCGCCGGAGGTTGGCCTCCCAACCACCGCGCCGGAGCTGGTCGACCACGGCCTGCGCATCGTCGAGCTCGAAGAAAATGCCTCTCACGCCTCCAGTATCTCCACGATTCCCGGCAGCCGGCCAACCAGAGCGGCCAACCGCTGCTCCGTGCGTTCGGGCTCGCCGGTGGCGCGCAGGTTCCGCATGCCCGCGTCGCCGTCCTGCGCGGCCTGACGGATCCCGTCGACGGCGACCTGCACCCGCCCCGGGA
>JAKDNC010000881.1 GCA_030452025.1 Nocardioides sp.
CAGCCAAGCGGGCGCTTCTGCACAGGCAGTGCACAGATTTGTGGGGATCAGGCCGGGATCGTCATCCCGCCTTGTTCCGGCGGAGACGCTGGCTCTAGAGTCGCCCAACGACCCGGGACACAAGTCGCCGAGTCGACAAAGCACTGAGGCATCAAGGAGCGCAGATGAGCGGTGGCGGAAACTTCTCAGGATTCCCCGGACAGTCGGGGAGCGGAGCTCCAGAGATGCCACCCCTGGTCCGGCCTCCCGCCGCACCTACGTCCCCCGGAGATGAGTCCCGCGTGAGCGAGCCCGTTGCGTTCGACCGCTCGGCCCGCGAGGCCGTCGAGGAGCCGACCCTCGGGCGTGGCCCGGTCGAGGCCGAGGCGCCCCCGGCCCGCGAGACCGTCGAGGCGCAGGAAGCCGTGCGCGACGCGCTCTTCGAGACCGGACCCGAGGTCGTCATCGGCCCCACCGGGCGCCCGATGCCGCACATCCCCGAGCCCGGACCAGTCGACACGCCGGGCCACACGTCGGGCCACAAACCGGGCGGGGCGAACGGAGGCGCTCGAGTGATCGCGATGTGCAACCAGAAGGGCGGCGTCGGCAAGACCACCACCACGATCAATCTGGGTGCTTCGCTCGCGGAGTACGGCCGCAAGGTGCTGCTGGTCGACTTCGACCCGCAGGGATCCCTCTCCGTCGGCCTGGGTCTGAACCCGCACGAAATGGACTACACGATCTACAACCTGCTCATGGAGCGGGACGTGGAGTTCGATGACGTGGTCGTCCCCTCCGGCATCGAGGGCATGGATCTGCTGCCCTCCAACATCGATCTCTCCGCAGCCGAGGTCCAACTGGTCCACGAGGTCGCGCGCGAGCAGTCCCTGCAGCGGATCCTCGCCCCGGCGCTCTCCCAGTACGACGTCATCCTCATCGACTGCCAGCCGTCTTTGGGTCTGCTGACCGTCAACGCGCTGACCGCCTCCGACGGAGTGATCGTGCCGCTCGAGTGCGAGTACTTCGCACTGCGTGGTGTCGCGCTGCTCAAGACCACGATCGACAAGGTCAAGGAACGACTCAACCCGAAGCTCGAGATCGACGGCGTCCTCGGGACCATGTTCGACGGTCGCACACTGCACAGCCGCGAGGTCATGGAGCGCCTGGTCCAGGCATGGGGCGACAAGGTCTTCCACACCGTGATCCGTCGTACCGTCAAGTTCTCCGACTCGACGGTCGCCGGTGAGCCGATCACGTCATACGCCTCGTCCTCGGCCGGCGCGGCGTCCTATCGCCAACTGGCCAAGGAGGTGCTGGCGCGTGTCTCGACGGGTGAGTCTGCCCGCGGCTGACGACCTCTTCCGTCCCACGTCGACCGTCCCGGAGTCGGTCTCTGCTCAGGAGGTCCACGCGCCGGAGCCGGACACCGCCGCCGACGTCTCATCGACCGGGGCCCGGATCGGCACGCGCAAGCCCAGCGGGCGGATCCGGCACGACGAGAAGATGACGGTCTACGTCACCTCCGACGAGTTGCTCGACATCGAGCACGCTCGGTTGATGCTGCG
>JAKDNC010000882.1 GCA_030452025.1 Nocardioides sp.
TCGTGGGCATCCAGGGCACTGATCCGACGCTTGTCGAGGCCGGCCGCGGAATCGGAATGTCGACGACCGCCACATTGTTCCGGATCGAGCTGCCGCTTGCGGTGCCGGTGATCATGTCCGGCGTGCGCACCTCGCTCGTGCTGATCGTGGGTACGGCGTCGCTGGCTTGTTTCATCGATGCCGGCGGGCTCGGGGAGATCCTGCAGACCGGGATCAGCCTCTTCAAGTTCTCCCTGATGGTGACCGGGGCGCTGCTGATCGCGCTGCTGGCTCTGTCGATCGAGTGGCTCGGCCGGCTGCTCGAGCTCCTCACGAGGCCGAAAGGAATCTGAAATGCAGCGACGTGGAAGTCTCGGTCTCGCTGCCCTGGTCCTGCTGGCCTGCTCTTCGTTGATCCTGTCCTCCTGCGGTCTGGGCACGGCGGGCGGAAAGATCCTGAAGGGAGAGTTGGCCGGCCCCCTGGCGGACGTGGATTCCCTCGACGGCGTCTCGCTCAGGGTCGGGTCCAAGAACTTCACCGAGCAGGTGATCCTGGGAAAGATGGCCGTCACCCTCCTGGCATCCGCCGGAGCCAACGTGGACGACCTCACCAACATTCCCGGAAGCGCGGCGGCTCGCCAGGCAGAGCTGGAGGGCCAGATCGACGCGATGTGGGAATACACCGGCACCGGCTGGGTCACCTACCTCGGCCACGACAAGGGCATTCCCGACGAGCGGAAGCAGTATGAGGCCGTCCGGGACGAGGACCTGAAGAAGAACGGCATGGTCTGGATGGAGCCGGCGCCGCTGAACAACCAGTACGCGTTCGCCGTGACCCAGAAGGTGCGGAAGAAGTTCGGCGTCAAGACCCTCTCCGACATCACCGACATACCAGTCAAGGAGCGCACCTTCTGTGTGGAGTCGGAGTTCATCAACCGTCCCGACGGGTTGATTCCCATGCTCAAGGCGTACGGCATCCCGCTCGGGAAGCCTGACGGCGTTCCCAACGACAACCTGAAGACCTACCAGACCGGCGCGATCTACGACGCCACGGCCAAGGGGGAGTGCAACTTCGGGGAGGTCTTCACCACCGATGGACGGATCATCGCGCTCGACCTGACCGTGCTCGAGGACGACAAGAAGATCCTGCCCAACTACAACCTGTCGATGGTGGTCGACGAGGATGTCCTCAAGGCGAACCCGCAGATCACGGACATCTTCACGCCGGTCGCCAAGGAGCTCACCAACGAGCTGATGTTGAAGCTGAACTCCAAGGTCGACACCGAGGGCCAGGAAGCAAGTCAGGTTGCCTACGACTGGCTCAAGGACGAGGGCTTCATCAAGTAGCACCGACCCGGTCGACTGGGTGGAGCAGCTCGCTTAGCTCCCTCACCCCGTCGACGTTCCGGGTCGCGGCCCGTGCCCACGACGCGTTCGCGTCCACGGCGTACACCTCGATCCCGGGCAGCTCCCCGCTGCTCCGCACGCGAGCGGCCAACTCCTCCGAGCCCGCGCGGTCGAAGCCGCACGGTGCCGCGACGACCACGTCGGGTCGGGCCGCGC
>JAKDNC010000883.1 GCA_030452025.1 Nocardioides sp.
CTCCGGCGACGAATGGTGCGACGCCGACGTCCTGCGCACCCTGCGCCGCCGCTCCCTGGCCCGGCTACGCAAGGAGATCGAGCCCGTCGAGCCCGAGGTGCTCGGCCGGTTCCTGCCGCGCTGGCAGCACGTCACCGCCCCCGGCCAGCGAGGTGGACTGCGCGGCCTCGACGGAGTGGTCAGCGCGATCGACCAGCTGGCCGGGTGCCCGGTCCCGGCCTCCGCGCTGGAGCCGATGGTTCTGGCCGCCCGGGTGGTCGACTACGAGCCCTCGATGCTCGACGAGCTGAGCGCCACCGGTGAGGTGGTCTGGGCCGGACACGCCGAGTTGCCCGGTGCGGACGGCTGGGTCTCGTTGCATCTCGCCGACCAGGCGCCGCTCACTCTGCCCGAGCCGGTCGAGCTCGACCTCTCCCCGCTCCACGAGGCGATCTTGGGCGCACTCCAGCCCGGGGGTGCGTGGTTCTTCCGCCAACTCGGCCAAGCGGTCGGCTCGAGCGACGACGCCGCACTCTCCACCGCCCTGTGGGACCTGGTGTGGGCCGGACGTGTCAGCAACGACACCCTCACCCCGCTGCGCGCGCTCAACCGCTCCGGCTCGACCAGCCACCGCAGCCGCCGTACGCCGCCGCGGGCCCGTTCCACGACCCGGGGCCGGGCCACGATGCCCTCGCGCACCGGGCCGCCCCAGACTGCCGGCCGCTGGGCGCTGCTCCCCCGATCGACACCGACCCGACGCGTCGCGCCCACGCGATGGCCGAAGGCCTTCTCGAGCGTCACGGCGTGGTCACCCGGGGGGCCGTGATGAGCGAACGCGTCGCCGGCGGCTTCGCTGGCGTCTACCGGGTGCTGACCGCGCTCGAGGAGACCGGCCGCTGCCGGCGGGGCTACTTCGTCGAGGGGCTCGGAGCCGCCCAGTTCGGCAGCGCCGGGGCCGTGGATCGGCTCCGCACCTTCACCGAGGTCTCGGGCGACAAGCCCGCGGCCACCGCGCTGGCCGCCACCGACCCGGCGAACCCGTTCGGTGCCGCGCTGCCCTGGCCCGAGACCAGCGGTCACCGCCCCGGACGGAAGGCGGGAGCCATCGTGGTCCTGGTCGACGGCGCGCTGACGCTCTATGTCGAGCGCGGCGGTCGAACGCTGCTCACCTTCACCGAGGAACCCGATTTGTTGGGTCCCGCGTGCGCGTCACTGGCAGACTCTGTGAGACGTGGCGCACTCGGGCGCCTGACGGTCGAGAAGGCGGACGGGCTTACGCTGCTCGGCCGGGGTCCCGGGGGATCGCCAGTGCGACAGGCGCTCCAGAACGCCGGCTTCGTCGCCACACCGAAAGGATTGAGGATTCGTGCCTGAAGGCGACACCGTGTGGAGGACCGCCCGGTCCCTGGACCAGGCCCTGACCGGGGCCCGCATCACTGCGTCCGACTTCCGGGTCCCGGAGCTGGCCGAGACCGATCTGGCCGGCCTGATGGTCAACGGGACCATCTCCCGCGGCAAGCACCTGCTCACCCGGATCGGCGACGACCTCACTTTGCACACCCA
>JAKDNC010000125.1 GCA_030452025.1 Nocardioides sp.
GTGTGCATGACATGTCGATGCTCTCCGGGTTCAGGGGATCAGGTCGCCGACGGTGCCGAGGATTCCGCCGCTCTTCCTGTTCGCTGGCGGCGGCTTCCACTCATAGGCTTGGACGATGACGAAGCCCGGGCCGTGGAAGGCGTACTGGATCGCCTCACCGGAGCCCCCGCGCATCATCGACTTCATGTTCATCGAATTCTGGATCGACGGCACCAGAGTGCCCGACCAGCACACCGCGGACTGCGGGTCGACGTAGACCGGCTGCTGGGAGCAGTCGAGCACCATCGCGTGCCCGACCACGGTGACCGCGACCGTCCCGGAGCCGTTGAGGGTGGTGTTGAACAAGCCCCCCGTCGCGATGCCGGCTCCCTTGACCCGGTTGATGTCCCAGGCCAGCGAAGAGTCGAAGGCCAGCAGGTTGCGGAAGTTCGTCGACAGTGATTCGTTCTCCAGCTCGAGCAGGTGGATGAAACCGGCCTCCTCGGCGAACCACACCTCGCCCTGTCCCGAGACCCGCATCAAAGAGACGTCCTCGCTGGTGGCGACCTTCTTGGCGAGCTTGCCGATCCCGCCGGACTTCTCGTGGTGGAACTGGACCTGGCCGCGGTAGCTCACCATTGCACCCTTGGTCGCCAGCACGTCGGCGCCGAGCCCTACCCGCATCGACTGCGGGTTCTGCAGCGCGAACCGCTCCTGGCTCTCGACCGGGGCGCTCCCGGAGAAGATCTCGCTGCGCATCACTTGGCCCCGGTGGAGAGGGGGGTCCACTCGAAGGCCTGGACGACGACGAAACCCGGGCCGTGGAAGACGTACTGGATCGCCTCACCGGAGCCCCCACGCATCATCGACTTCATGTTCATCGAATTCTGCACGCTCGGGGCGAGGTTGGCCGACCACATGACCGCCGACTGTGGGTCGACGTAGATCGGCTGCTGGGAACAGTCGAAGACGGTCGGTTTGCCCACCGAGGTGACCGCGACGGTGCCGGTGCCGCCGACTGTGGTGTTGAAGAGGCCACCGGTGGCGATGCCGGCGCCCTTGGTGCGGTTGATGTCCCAGGTCAGGGACTCGTCGAAGGCGAGGAGGTTGCGGAAGTTGAGGCTGATGCCTTCGTTCTCGAGCTGCATCAAGAAGACGTAGCCGGCCTCGGCAGCGAAGTAGACCTCGCCCTCCCCGGAGACCCGCATCAACGAGACGTCCTCGCTGGTGACGAGCTTCTTCGCCAGCTTGCCCACCCCACCAGACTTCTCGTGGTGGAACTGGACCTGACCCATGTAGGCGACCATCGAGCCCTTGGTCGCCAGGACGTCCGGGCCGAGGCCGACCCGAAGCATCTGCTCGTTCTGGGGGGAGAACCGCTCCTGGCTCTGGCGGCGCATGTTGGTCTGGTCGAAAAGGTCACTCTTCATGCCGCCAAGCATGCCCCGGGTGGGCGGGCTCAAACCTCGCGACAGATCCGCTGCGGGCCCTGGACTTGTGCCCGAGTCAGGATTCGACTTCGGTCTTGATCCGCTCGAGCGTCTGACGCATCCCGTCGCGGAGCTCGGTCTGGAAGGCGACCTGCCCGCCGAGCACCTTCTTGGTCAGCACGCCGGAGACGGAGGAGAGCCCGTCCGGGGTGGTGCGCCGCTGGGTGACCCGGGTCCCGGCCACGGTCGGCTCGAGGGAGAACGACCAGATTGACTTGTTCTCCGCGATCCGGAAGGCGAACTCGCTGTGCGGTTCGAATCGGACCACCTTGGACCGGGTGGGCCAGAACAACGGCCCGCGACGGTTCACGTTGAGCGTCCTGGTTCCCAGGCCGATGTTGCCGCCGCGGATGATGGTCTTGACGACCTGGGGACTCCAGGCGGCCATCCGGGGGAGATCAGTGACCAGGGCCCACACCTGGGCAGGCTCGGCGGCGATCTCGATGGTCTCTTCGATCAGGGGCTCCACGTCAGTGCCAGAAGTCATGCGGCGACGCTAGTGCATCGTGCCGGGTTGTCGTCGAGCAGCCAGTCTCAGGAGCCCTCGGTTTCGCCACCGGACCACCAGGCCAGCAGTGCAGCCTTCGCATCCTCCTCGGACTTCGGGCCCTCCTCCATGCGCAGCTCGAGCAGGAACTTGTACGCCGCGCCGACCTCGCGCCCCGGTGGAATGTCGAGGATCTCCATGATCTGGGTGCCGTCGAGGTCCGGACGGATGGAGGCCAGCTCCTCCTCCTCGGAGAGCCGGTCGATCCGCGCCTCGAGGTCGTCGTAGACCCGACGCAGCCGGTCGGCCTTGCGCTGGTTGCGGGTGGTGCAGTCGGCCCGGGTCAGGATGTGCAGCCGGGTCAGCTGGTCGCCGGCGTCGCGGACGTAGCGACGGACCGCGGAGTCGGTCCACTCTCCGTCGCCGTACCCGTGGAAACGCAGGTGCAGCTCGACCAGCGTGGAGACCGCATCGATCTCGTCGTTGGAGAAGCGCAGCGCCTTCATCCGCTTGCGGGTCATCTTCGCGCCGACCACGTCGTGGTGGTGGAAGGTGACCAGGCCGCCGGACTCGAACCGGCGGGTCTTCGGCTTGCCGACGTCGTGCATCAGCGCCGCGAAGCGTGAGGTGAAGTCGGGCTGGACCCGGGCGCCTGCAGGAGCGAGGCGCTCCTCCTGTTCCATCGACTGCTCGAGCACGGTCAGGGTGTGCTCGTAGACGTCCTTGTGCCGGTGGTGCTCGTCGCGTTCGAGCGCCAGCGCCGGCAGCTCGGGCAGGACGTGGTCGGCCAGACCAGTCTCGACGAGGAGGATCAGGCCCCTGCGTGGGTACGGCGCGCAGATCAGCTTCACGATCTCGTCACGGACCCGCTCGGCCGAGATGATCGTGATCCGCTCGGCCATGTCGGTCATCGCCTGCCGCACCTCAGGCGCAACCTCGAAGCCGAGCTGGGCGACGAAACGGGCCGCGCGCATCATCCGCAGCGGGTCGTCGGAGAAAGAGTCCTCCGGTGTTCCCGGCGTCCGCAGCACCCGGGTGGCCAGGTCGACCAGGCCGCCGTGGGGATCCTCGAAGGTCCGTCCGGGCAGGGTCAGCGCCATCGAGTTCACCGTGAAGTCGCGACGGCCGAGGTCGCCGACCAAGGAGTCGCCGTAGTCGACCTCCGGCTTGCGGGACGAGGCGTCGTACTTCTCCGAGCGGTAGGTGGTGATCTCCACCTGCCACTCGCCCCGGCGGGCACCGATGGTGCCGAAGGCGCGCCCCACGTCCCACATGGCGTCGCACCAGGGGCGGAGCAGCTTCTCCACCTGCTCGGGGCGCGCCGAGGTGGTGAAGTCAAGGTCGACCTGGAGCCGACCCAGCATCGCGTCGCGGACGGGGCCGCCGACCATGGCCAGCTCGTGGCCTGCTGACTCGAACATCGCACCGAGCTCGTCGATGACCGGACCGATCCGGTCCAGCTCTGTGGCCATCGTCGCCTGGACGTCGCTGATCATGATCGGGGGAAGCAAGGGGTCGGACACGAGAGACAAGCCTAGGCCCTTCCCGGCAAGTAGTTGTCGTCGCGAGCGGGTCTGCATCGACGGGCCGATAGAGTCACCGCGTGATCCGACCGGTGGCAGCTCTGACGATGAGTGCTGCACTGCTGATCCTTGGGCCGGCCGGGGCCGCGTCAGCGATGCACCCGGTGCCCGGACCGGAGTCCATGCACTCGCCGGGCACGTCCTCGACGGCTTCGGGCCGGGAAGGATCGGCCCCTTCGCGCAGCCTCTCCACCGGAGCGCGGGCGGACTCCGCCGACGACATGCCGGTCACGATCGGCTCCGTCTCGCCGTCCGTCATCCCGAACAAGGGGCCGATCAGGATGTCGGGGCGGGTCACCAACAACACCGACGCCTTGGTCAGCGACATCAACATCCACCCGCTGACGTCGTACGCTCCGCTGACCACCCCCGAGGAGTTGGCCGCTGCGACCGAAGCCGACCCCGAGGCCAACTGGGGCGAGCGGATCACCGACATCGGCAGCTTCGACACGATCGACAGGCTCCGGCCCGGCCAGACCAAGCGGTGGAGGCTGAAGATCGCGCCCGAGCACCTGAACATCAGCCGCGCCGAGGGCGTCTACCAGCTCGGCGTGCACGTGCGTGCCCCCGGCACCGAGGCGCCCGGTCGGGTGACCTACGGGCGAGCCCGCACCCTGATCCCGCTGGTCGACCGCCGCGCCAAGCCGGTCCGGACCTCCATCGTCCTCCCCGTCCGGCACGCCGTCGCTCGCGATGCCGAGGGCAGGCTCGAGGACAGCGATGCCTGGGAGAAGACGCTCGCCACGGGTGGCCGTCTGCGGAATCTGACCGACTTCGCCGACCAGGCCGGCGACCTCCCCCTCACCTGGTTGATCGACCCCGCCGTCCTCGATGCCGCGCGGCAGATGAGCACCGGCAACGCCGCACGCAACCTCGACCCCACAGACGGCGAGGAGCCTGAGATCGACTCGGCCGAGCCGGAGCTGCGCACTGGGTCCGCAACGGCACAGAGCTGGCTCGCCGACCTCACCGACCTCACGTCGGGCTCCGACGTGCTGGGGCTGCCGTACGGCGACATCGACGTCGCGGGTGCCTACCGGCACTCCCACTCCCTCTACGAGCGGGCGAGGAAGATGTCGTTGCGCAGCTTCAACGCCTTCAACATCTCGAGTCGTCCGGTCGTCGCGCCACCTTCGGGATACCTCCCCCACGACGCCCTCGACCTCCTCGACGACACCGACGTGCTTCTCTCCAGCGCCGCAGTGCCGGTCGAGGAAGGCACCTCCGCAGCCGACGTCCCGTCCTACGTGGATGTCGACAACCACCGGATCACCGTCCATGACGGCGTCGCTGCGGCCACCCCGGAAGAGCAGGCACGCTCCGACGTCGCCCGCCCGGAGGAGGACACCACCGACGGCCCGGTGGAGGAGGGCATCGACCGCTCCAAGACCGGGGACGCGCAACCCTCGGCGGTCGGCGTGCGTCAGCGGGTCCTTTCCGAGGCGGCCGTCCGCTCCCTGTCCGGCAGCAGCGAGAGCTTGGTCGTCAACCTGCCTGACGACTGGGACCCCGGCCGGAACGTCAAGCCCTTCTTCAACGGGATCGAGCAACCCTTCCTCGATCTGGTCCAACTCTCCGGCAACGGAGCCGGCAGCACCCAGCAGCGCAAGAGCCTGAACTATCCGACCCGTGAGCAACGAGACGAGTTGCCGGTGAACTCCTTCATCGCAGCCGACGGACTCGTCCGGGCGGGGACCGCCCTGGACGGCATTCTTGCGCGCACCGACCAGGTTGCCCGACAGGTCGCCGCCCAGGCCCTCACCTCGGTCTCCTACGAGGCCCGCACCGACCCCACCGACGCCCAGGCGCGGTCCAGCTCGGCCACCGCCCGGATCCGGACCTTGCTCTCCAAGGTCACCATCGACGCGCCGGCGTTCGTGATCCTGTCGGCCGAGAGCGGGCCGTTCGCGGCCACGGTCACCAACGGGTTGGACCAGCCGGTGACCGTGGCGATTCAGGCCAAGGCTCCGAACGGCGTCGAGATCCAGGCCCCCGAGGCGGTCCAGCTCGAGGCGAACGCCTCGCGCTCCGTCCCGCTGACAGCCCGTGCCACGAGCATCGGAGTCCACCCGGTCGAGCTGGTGGCCACCGACGCCAACGGCAACCCGCTCGGGGCCACCGACCGACTCAGCGTGCGCTCCAATGCGGTCGGGAAGGTGATCTGGGTGATCATGGCCGTCGGAGTCGGGATCCTCTTCCTGGCGATCGGACTCCGGTGGGTCCGACGTGTCCGTGGCGGCAGGAGTGAGCAGCAAGAGTGAGTGACAAGACAGTCCTGGGCAACAGCGCAGTGATGGCGGCCGGGACGATCATGTCCCGGTTCAGTGGCTACTTCCGCTCGATCCTGCTCGCTGCGGCGCTCGGCAACGGGCTCCATGCCGACGTGTTCACGATCTCCAACACGATCCCGAACATGCTCTACATCCTGCTCGCGGGTGGCATCTTCAACGCCGTGCTCGTGCCACAGCTGGTGCGGGCGATGAAGAACGAACCGGATCGCGGTGAGGCCTACACCAACCGGATCATCACTCTGGCCGCACTCTTCCTGGCCGCCGTGACGGCCCTGCTGGTCATCTTCGCGCCACTGGTGATGTCGGTCTATCTCGACGGGTCCTGGGCGAGCCAGGACCACATGGCGCAGCGGGAGTCGGTGATCGACTTCGCCCGCTACTGCCTGCCGCAGGTCTTCTTCTACGGCATGTTCGTCCTGGTCGGCCAGATCCTCAACGCCCGCGGGACGTTCGGCCCGATGATGTGGGCACCCATCGCCAACAACCTCGTGTCGATGGCGGTCCTCGTCGCCTACCTGGTCGGCTTCGGGGCCAACGCCAGCGGCGGATATTCCCCGGGCGAAGAACTGCTGCTCGGGCTCGGGTCGACCGCAGGGATCGCGTTGCAGTTCTTCATCCTGGTTCCATACCTGAGGGCCGCCGGCTTCACCTACCGACCCCGGTTCGACTTCCGTGGCACCGGACTCGGCCACACGTTGCGGCTGGGCATGTGGACGGTGCTTTTCGTCATCGTCAACCAGGTCGCCTACACCGTCGTCGTGCGCCTCGCGTCCTCCGGCACGACCGGAACCGGCGACGGAACCGGGTACACGATCTACTCGAGTGCCTTCCTGATCATCATGGTTCCGCATGCGATCGTGACCGTCTCGCTGGCCACCGCGATCCTGCCGACCCTGTCGGCGAGCGCAGCCGAGAATCGGCTCGACGACCTCGCTGCCTCCCTGGGTTCCACGCTGCGCACCACACTGGCCCTGATCATTCCGTTCGCCCTGTTGCTCCCGATGCTGGCTCGTGAGGTGGCCAACCTGGTCTGGGGATACGGCGCGGCAGCAGCCACCGTGGCCAACTACGTACCCTCGCTGGCCCTCTTCGCCCCCGGCCTCCTCTTCTTCACCGTCCACTACCTGATGCTCCGCGGCTTCTACGCCCTCGAGCAGACCCGGACCGTCTTCTGGATCCAGTGCGTCATCGCGGTCTTCAACGTCGGCCTCGGCATTCTCTTGGTCTCCACCACCGACGCGGCCTTCACCTCCCCGGCCCTGGTCCTGGCCTACGCCGGCGCCTACGCCGTGGGCGCGTGCCTGTCCTACCTGATGCTCCGACACCGCCTCGGCACGCTCCACACCCGCGAGCTCCTCCGGTTCGGTGGGCGGACCCTCCTCGCCGCAGCGATCGCCGCCGCCCTGGCCCTGGCCACCTGGTGGGGCCTGAACGAGTGGAGCGGCGACGCCGACCCCTCGAAGCTCCGTTCGCTGCTCATGCTGGCCGCGATTGCCTCCGTGCACGGGATCGTGTTCGTGGTCCTGGCCAGGGCCATGCACATCCACGAGGTCACCGATCTGATCCGGCACGCGACTCGTCGCCTGCCGATGCCCCGTCGTGGCTGATCGACGTCCTACGATGAGGAACCACAGCAGGTCGACCCGACAGAGACGATCCCGATGCAGTGGTGAGGAGGGGGCGTGCCGAACACGATGCGGCCGGGCAACGTGCTGGCCGGACGATACCGGCTGGTCGACCTCCTGAACGAAGCCCGCGGCGGCCTCTTCTTCCGGGCCTGGGACAAGGTCCTTGCCCGCCACGTCGCTGTCCACATCATCCCCAGGGACGACGAGCGCGCCGACACGCTGATGGCGGCGGCCCGCACCTCCGCCGTACTCCTGGACCCCCGCCTGCTCCGGGTCCTGGACGCCGGGACCAGCGGCGACCTCTGCTACGTCGTCAACGAGTGGGGGGAGGGGGTCTCGCTCGACCACTTGCTCGACGAGGAGCCGCTCAACCCGCGCCGCGGCGCCTGGATCGTCGGCGAGGTCGCCGAGCTGATCGCCGCCGCCCACTCCCAGGGCATCCTGCACGCCCGGCTGGTGCCCGAGGCTGTCCTGCTCGACGAGACCGGAGCGGTCAAGGTGATCGGCTTCGCGGTCGACTCCGCGCTGCACGGGAACCCCACGACCAGCCCGGAGGCCGAGGTCACCGACCTGGCCGCACTCCTGTACGCCGTCCTGACCGGGAAGTGGGCCGGGCGCGAGGGGTCCCGGCTCCCCCCGGCGCCCGACGAGCACGGGAAGACCCTGCGGCCACGCCAGGTGCGCGCCGGAGTGCCCCGCATCCTCGACACGCTCTGCGACGAGGTGCTCAGCCCCTTTCCCGGGCCCCACGACCACGGTTACGGCTCGGCCTCCGCGATCGCCTTCGCGTTGATGGACTACGTCGGCGACCCGGCCGCCATGGCAGCCGCCGAGGCCGCCCGCAGCCGGGAGAACACCAGCCCGCGCATCCCGAGGATCGAGGCGGATCCGACGCTCTTCCCGACCGAGAGCCCGCCCGAGCAGCAGCACGAGGCGGATCCGGGCCCCGACACGGGCCCCGAAAGCGACACCGGAGAGGAGACGGTGATCGGCGCTCCCGTCTTCGACCACGACGATCCGATCAGCGACC
>JAKDNC010000126.1 GCA_030452025.1 Nocardioides sp.
ACGGTCGCCGAGGCGACCTGCGGATCGAGACCCCGTTCGGCAGTCCACAACTGGGAGCGAAGGTTGAACTCGCCCGGCACGCACTGAGCCTGGATCCCGACTTGCTTGAACCGGTCAGCCTTCCCATACACGAGCGGTACGGCTTCAGGTTGCCACCGACCCCGGTGGTCACGGTCGAAGAGGCCGTGGCCGAGAAGCTGGCCAGATACCGCCGGGTCTCACTGGCACGTGATCTGTACGACCTACAGTGGTATGCCACGGCAGGCGCCATGGACGAGCCGCTGACACGGCGGCTGTGGGTCCTCAAGGTCTACCGCGACATCGTGGTCGACGGCCGAGGCACCAAACCCATCGACCCCGACGACATCCTCGCCGAGAAGACACCCAACGACTTCCGGCCCGAAGACATCGGCTACCTGACCAAACCGGTCAAGACCGCAGAGTGGATCGCCACGGTGCGTAGCCGCTACCGCTTCTTGGCTGAGCTGACAGCCGACGAACTCCGTTGGGCCGCATGCAACGAGCGTGACCGCCACGAGGTCGACACGACGCTCGCCAATATCGGGACCTAATCCGCGCGGGCGGCAGGCAGCATTGATCGCCTACGCCTGGAGTCTTCCCTTGGTCAGCAGAAGGTCGCCGTTCGGTGACCGGGCGAAGGGAGCAGGGCATGGCTCAGGTAAAGGTGACGTCGCCGGATGAGTTGCTGGCAGCGTTGCCGCATGTCTTGGGGTTCACTCCGACTGAGTCGGTCGTGACGGTTCCCCTGGGGTCGGAATTGCCGGTGGCGCGTATCGACATCCCGAAGAACGCTGAGGATCGCCGTGAGGTCGCCAGGTCCCTGCAGAACGGCTACGTCCATCATGTGGGCCGCGAGCGAGGCATGCTCGCACTGGTGTGTGTGACCGAGGATCGTCGTGCCGCGCGGGCGACGAGCGAGGCCCTCGCCGATGCGTTCGATCGTATCGGTGTTGACACGCCCCTACGGCTGTGGGCGACCTCTGATCGTTGGACTGACCTCAGCTCCGGTAAGACCGGGCCACGAAGTGTCGAGTCGGTGAATCGGATGGCCGCTGAGGCGGCCTTTCATGGCCGACTGCCGCCCGCGGCCTCCCGTGCCGCCCTGGCGGAGGCGTTGATCGGGGACCCCATGCCGGTGGCAGCGGCACTCGGCGGTGCTCGCACCCTCGCACAGCAGATCCCGGCTGGCGAGCAGCATGCGTGGGCGGCCGGTCGTCTCGCGCAGTTCCACGAAGACGGACGCAGCCTCAGCGACCCGGAGGCCGCCAGGATGCTGGTCGCGTTGGAATCGAAACCCACGCGTGACGTTCTCTGGGTCGACATGTCCCGCGGCAACTCTGCACAACATGTCGAGCTGTGGTCCGACCTGACTCGCCGGGCCCCCGACGAGGTACGTGCCCCTGCAGCGAGCATGCTCGCGTTCGCCCACTGGCTGCATGGTGAGGGAGCCCAAGCATGGGTAGCGCTGGATCGGATCCCGCCCGATACGGAGCCCTACACGATGGCGGCACTGACAGCGACCATGTTGGAACGGGGAGCCCATCCCGACGTCTGGGAGGACGCCAAGGCCACGCTCGTCGACAGCGAAGCGTTCGTCCCCGGCCGTCCAGGACAAGGACCCGGCCGTGCGATGCCGACAAGCCAGCCTGCGCCGGATCGCCGAGCGCCGGGAATCTGAGGAGAAGAAGAATGGACGAACAGACGACGAACGAATCCGTTGGGACCTGGCTCAGCTCTCTTGAGCGGCGAGTACGACACATGCTCGGCTCCGCACACATCAATCGACCCTCGGTCACGGTGATCGACTGGGTCCACGACGCGGCCCGGAACCCCGTGCTGGCTCGACTTGGGATTGATTCGGATGACTGAGCAGAACCAACGCCCCCGCGCCGAAGTCCTCGCCGACGCGATCGGTGTGCTCACCGAAGCCGCCCGCCTGCGCCACCCCGTGTTGCAGCAGGTCGCGCCAGGCGCTGGGCAGCCCGATCCCAACCGGCTCGACCAGTCTGACTGGGCCGAGTTTGTCAGCCAAGCACTCGCCGGTGCAGCGGCCAATTTCGGTAGTGTTGATGCGATTCTTGCCGGCCGCCCAGGGTCATGGGAGGCCGACAGCATCCGGAACCTGCTCCTGGCCACGGTCGGTCATGATGAGGCCTATCTGCATGAGCATCGAACCGAGCCACTGCGAGTGACGGTGCCGGTCGATCAGATCCTGGCCGAACAAGGCCTGGATGAGCTCTATGAGGCGTTGCATACTTCTTTGGACGCTCGTGAGGTCAAGGCACTCGGCGAAGTCGTCGATGACGCGCCCTACCTGTGGCATTACGACCGCACCGACGCCGGGGGGTTCGTGAGCAGCGATCCCGAAGCCCCGCCGTTCTCCATGGAGTCCTGGCGCTCAGACCGTCAGGCCGACGGTTACCCGCCCGAACGGATCGCGCAGATCGAGCGCACGGTGTTCGACTCGCCCCTGACCCGCAGTGTCTACGTCGCCAAGTCACCGAAGGCGCGCGCCAAGGCGCAGCGGCTCGATGGACAGGCACACGCGATCCAGGATGGGTTCCGCCGCCGCCACGAAGCACTCGATGCCCTGCGCGGCGAGGAGCGGACGACCTTCGGGCAGGCGATCGTGTATCCCGGTGTGCCTATTGAGGTTGAGGCCACCGACGATCCTGTTGAGGATCCGAGCACCACCGCCGACGGTTTCAGCTCCCCAGAGCAGCGGCTGCTGCAGCACGCGCGCGAGCACACCAGGTGGCCGGGCTCAGTACCGGCTCCGACGGGCTATTCGCTCGGCTGAGTGGTGGTGCCATCCTGGGCTGTTTCACCGTAGGCCGCTGGCACCGCGCCCCGAGACCGCGTGTGGCGACGCTTGTCAACCCCTATCCCCGTAGTTGTGGATAACATTCGAGTCTCGTCAAGAATTGTGGATAACTCGGGATTCTCCTGTCCGGTGTGGCGACACTGGTGGGGATGGATGACGCTGCTGACATCCCAGCTGATGTGGGCCAGCTGCTGCTGTGGTCCATCCGATGGCGCCGAGGCGGCGCCGGGTGGGCACCAGGCGGTGAAGGAGACCGGTGATGAAGGTCCCGATGAGCGTATTGAAGGCAACGGTGGGTGTTCCGGCGATCGTGGCGAGCACCCTGCTATGGATCATCGGGCTTGCGTTGGCCCCGCCACTGTGCGGGCTGCTCGGATTCACTGCCGGCGTGGTCGCTCTGGTGCTGCTCGCGACCGGGGCAGCGGAGACGGCTGCTGCTCGAGTGCTGCTCGGGGCACGAACAGCGACCGCGGCCGAACAGACTGTGTTCGCCCCGGTACTGGCACACGCAGCCGCACCGGAGGCCAGCATGGCGCAGCGTCGTCTGCTGGTGCGGCAGAACGTGGGCGCCCGGACACCACCGGTCCAACTGCTGGGCCGCGAGAGCGTGGTGGTGACGCCGTGGCTGATCGAGGCGACCTACCGCGGCTGGCTTGGGCTGGATGAGGCAGCTGCGCTGATGGTTCATGCCGAAGGACGTCACCAGGCCGAGGCACGCCGGTGTGAGTTGGCGATGCTGGCCTGGATGCTGCCGTGGCGAGCCCTGGGCGGGATTGCCCGAGGAATCGGACGAGTGACGGGCTGGGTCCCGTTCATCGGATTCGCATGGGCACTACGGGGCGTGATGGGCGTGGTGGCGTTGGTCCAACAGGTCGACGAAGGACGCCCGGCGCTGGGGGTTCTGGCGGCATCGATCGTGGCACTGACCTACCTGGTACCGGCCGCCAACCACGCCATCGGGCGTCGGGTCGAATCCGAGGCTGACGATCTGGTCGTGCGCCGCGGACTGGGCCCATCCATGTCCGCGATGCTGCGCCGCTACAGACTGCCCGTCAGCCTCGAACGGCTGCACCATCTGGACGGATCTCGCCATGGCGCCCACGTGCCGGTCGCCGGGTGAGCCAGCAGCATGCTCATCGCCTCACGCCGTGGCTTGAAGAAGCCGGACCGGCCGCCGACGCTCGTGTGCTCTGGGTGAGGCGTCGACGTGCGGCGCCCGTCGGGCTCTCGGCTATCGGCATGTCGAGGCCGGGGGAGCGCTCACCTGTGTGCGATGGGTCGTCAGGGATGATCCCGCAAGCGTGGGCGACCTCGGTCATGTGCTGGGCCAGTTCGGCCACATCGGCTCCCAGTACCTCCTCCAGCATCTGCGTGATGCTCTCGGGTGTGCCGTCATAGTGGGCTGTCAGGGTCCGGGCCAGTGTATCGAGGGCCGCCTGTCCACTCTCGGTGAACTCCACGACCCCAGCCACAGCGCGCGCATGCTCGCGGCGCGGGTCGCGGGCTGGAGGTGATGGTGATGGGTTCACGACCTGTCTCGCTTCCTCAGGTGACGTCAAGGTCGGCCAGGATGCCGTCCACCAAGGGCCTACTCGCGGTATCTGGCGATCACCGGGCAGCAGGGGAGCGGCAGCCACCCTGAGCGTTGTCGACGTGACCTGGCCTATTGCACCGGCCGAAGTGGAGCTCAGTGCTTTTAAGGTGAAGTGCGTTCCCAGGCCGCCGTTAGCTGTGGCCGAAGAACGCGGCAAGGACGCGACGCATGAGCGGACCGGAGCACAGGAACAGCAAACGCGACATGCCTGGTCGGTGGTGATGCAACGAGATCAGGACTGTCCGATCTCGGAGGAGATTCCATCCGGTAGCCTTCACTTGTTCTTCGCGACGGATCTGAGGAAGCCGGTGTGAACCCGGCACGGTACCGCCACTGTGAGCGAGTCGTCGACGGCGACTCGTGAGTCAGACACTCACTTCGCCGCGCCCTTCGTGAACGGGGCGAGTACCCCGAGAAAGGGGTGCACCCCATGCGTGCTACCCATCTGTTCCTGACCAGCGCCCGACGTACCTTCCGGGCGAAACGATCGGTTGCCGTTCTAGTCGGGGTGGTCGCCCTCACCTTTTCCATGGTTGGTTGCGGATCTGGTTCGTCGAACGATGCGGCCGCCGGCTCAGTCACGGTGGAGAACTGTGGTCGTGATGTCAGCGTGGCCGCTCCGCCAGAGCGCGTGTATGCCGTCTATCAGCCGTCGGCCGAAATGATGAGCGCGCTGGGTCTGGGGGACCGGATCGTTGGGTCCTCGTTCTTCGATGGAGAATTCCTGCCCGAGTACGCGGACGCCTTCGAGGGTGCGCCCTACAGCGAGAACAACCCAACTCGTGAGGCACTGTTGGCGACCAATCCGGACTTTGTGTTCGGTGGTTATGGAACGGTATTTGCCGCCGATACGCCGAACGGGGTCGGGACCCGCGCAAGCTTGAAGAAGGTCGGTATCGAATCCTATGTGCTGACCCCGTTCTGCCCGACCAAAGACGGCAAGACCGATCAGGAGGTCGACCCGGCCGATGTGACAGTCGATGCCATCTACAACGACCTACTCGCGATCGGCGAACTATTCGGCGTCGAGGACAAAGCCGAGGCGCTTGTCGCAGAGTACAAGTCCCGAATCGGCAAGGTCGAAGATGCGGTCGCGGATGCTGACCGGCCAACAGTCGCCTATGTCCGCCCCCAAGAAGACGGCACATTCCAGATCTGTGGCGGTATCGACTTCGGCACACAGATCATCGAGCACGCCGGCGGGGTCAACGCGTTCGCAGACGTCACCACGACTCGCAACATCTACGTCGACGCCGAAGAGCTCATCAAGCGTGACCCGGACGTCATCTTGACCAATTCGGGCTTCGGGATCGACTACACGCTCGACGATGCCCAGTCCGATGTGGACAAGATCATGAAGAACCCGGCCTTCGCCGGCTTGACCGCGGTGAAGAACCACACGGTGTATCCGTCGCTGTTCGCCGATCGCAGCGCAGGTGTGCGCACCGCTCACGCGATCGAGCAGCTCGCCCAGCTGATCCACCCTGACCTTGTCGGCTGACAGTGAGTCTCGCTCCGCCCGTCCCGCACACAGCACTGCCCGGTGACGGGTCACCTGAGTCGTCACCGCTGGAACGTCGTGGCATGTTGCGGGGCGGGTGGAGCCGCACGTTCGGTCTCGGTGTCGCTGTCGTGGTCCTGGTCGCGGCAACGTGGGCGTCGATTGTCTTGGGCATCAACGACATCACTGTTGGCGATGTTCTCGATGCTGTCCGGGGCACTCCTGCGACCGACGCTGAACGGATCGTCTACCACCTACGGATCCCTCGCACGGCCACCGGCCTACTCGTGGGAGCCGGCCTGGGTGTCGCCGGTGCCACCATGCAGGGCTTGACCCGCAACCCGCTGGCGGATCCGGGGCTGCTCGGCATCAACGCCGGCGCTGCTCTTGCGGTGGTGGTCGCCATGGCTGGCCTGGGTATCACGACGGCGTCGGGATACGTCTGGTTCGCCTTCGCCGGGGCAGCATGTGCGGCCCTTTTCGTCTACGCACTCGGGTCTTTGGGGTTGGGAGGAGCGACGCCGGTCAAACTGATCCTCGCTGGTGCCGCCACCACAGCGTTCCTCGGCGCGATCACGACGATGATTACCCTGCGGGATGCCTCCTTGATGGACGACTATCGCTTCTGGGCGGTGGGGTCCCTGACCCGGGCCAACGGTGCGATGCTGCTGACCGTTGCGCCGTTCATCGTCGCTGGGCTCCTGCTTGCCATGGCGTCCAGTCGCAGCCTCAACGCGCTTGCTTTGGGCGACGATCTTGCGCGCAGTCTCGGCACCCGGGTGCGGGTCTCCAGAGCCATAGGCGCCATCGCCGTGGTGCTGCTCGCCGGTGGTTCGACCACGATCGCCGGACCAGTCGCCTTCATTGGTCTGGTGATACCCCATATCGCGCGGATGATCAGTGGACCTGACTACCGGTGGGTCATGGCATGGACGCTCGTCATGGCGCCAACTGTGCTGCTGATCGCCGACGTGGTCGGTCGGTTGGTCGCGCAGCCTCAGCAACTGCAGGTCGGGATCGTCGTTGCTGCCGTCGGCGCACCGTTCTTCCTGTACCTGGTGCGCCATCGCAAGCTGGTGGGCGTATGAGTCGCAACCAGGCCCGGGCCAGCGACGTCATCGTCTTCGCGCCCCATCAGTTGCCGATGTCCCTGCGGCTGAGCCGACGATCGATAGTCCTGACCGTCGGGACCGCGGCGGCCGCCCTCGCCGTCACGGTCGTGTCGATCACCATCGGGCAATACCCGCTCGATCTCTCGGATGTCATCCGGGTCCTGGGTGGCGGCGGAACGTTGATCGAGCAGGACGTGATCTTCGGCGACCGGCTCCCGCGGGCCTTGACCGGCCTCGGTGTCGGCGCGGCGTTCGCCCTGTCAGGGGCGATCCTGCAGCGCCTCGCCGCCAACCCCCTGGTCAGCCCCGATGTGATCGGCATCAACTCAGGGGCCGCCGCAGGAGCGCTGACCGTCATGCTCGTCCTCGGGGGCAGCGGCGCCGAGCTGACAATCGGAGCTCTCCTCGGTGCCATGGCCACGGTCGTCGCGATCGTCGTGATCGCCTACCGCCGCGGATTGCTCGGATTCCGGCTGGTGCTGGTCGGGATCGGCGTAGCGGCCATGCTGACTTCGGCGATCTCCTACCTGCTGACCCGCTCCGACGTCCACCAGGTCCAGGCGGCAGCCGGGTGGTTGACGGGCAGCCTGGCCAACCGCAGCAGCATGCACGCCACCATCATCGGAGCCACGCTCGCGCTCGCGGTCATGGCCCTCGTTGTCCTCGGACGGGACCTGCGGGTCCAGGAGCTTGGCGACGACCTGGCGCGCACGCTGACCGGCAGTCGCCAGGCCCGCCGTATCCCGCTCCTGCTCGTCGCCGTGGGGTTGGCCGCGATGGCCACCGCAGCAGCTGGACCGATCGGTTTCGTCGCGCTCGTCGCACCCCAAATCACCCGCAGGATCCTGGCTGAGCGCCAAATCGGTCTCGCGCCCTCCGCGGCCGTCGGAGCGTTGCTCGTCGTCGCCGCGGACCTGGCCTCCCGGCTGATCTTCGCACCCGAAGAGATGCCGGCCGGGGTATTAACCGCCGTCCTGGGCGCGCCGGTCCTGCTCGTCCTCCTCGCACGCGCCCACCGGATTGGAGCCGCCGGATGACCCAGACACCCACCACCGGTACCTGCCATGTCGCCCTGGGGACCAACGCCTTGCGGCTCGGCTACGGGACGTCGGTCGTCATCGATGAGGTCAGCATCGAACTTCCGGCCGGGCAGATCACCGCCATCGTCGGACCCAACGGCTGCGGCAAGTCGACACTGCTGCGTGGCCTCGCCCGACTCATGGACCCCCTCTCCGGCCACGTCCACCTCGACGGCGCTGACCTCGCACGACTGTCCGCACGCACCATCGCCACCCGGCTGGGACTGCTGCCTCAACAACCGACCGCACCCGACGGCATCACGGTCGCCGACCTCGTCGG
>JAKDNC010000127.1 GCA_030452025.1 Nocardioides sp.
CTTCGCTTCTCGCAGGGGCAGGTCTCCATCGAGGCCGGGCAGGGCGACGACGCGCAGGCGTCCGAGGCCGTCGAGGCCACCCTGACCGGACCCGAGATCGAGATCGCGTTCAACCCGCAGTTCCTGCTCGACGGCCTCGGGGCCATTGAGGAGAAGGTCGTTGAGCTGGCCTTCACCCAGGCGTCGAAGCCGGTCGTGATGAGTGGCAGCTCGGGTGACGGGGGCGCCGCCGAGGCCAGTGGCTTCCGCTACCTGCTGATGCCGCGCCGCCTGCTTTCCTGAACCAGTTTTTCAGTTCGCCAACGGGAGGTACTCCATGGACATCGGACTCATCGGGCTCGGCAAGATGGGCGGCAACATGCGCGAGCGCCTCAAGCGCGCCGGGCACACCGTCGTCGGGTACGACCGAAATCCTGAGGTGAGCGACGTCGCCTCGCTGGAGGAGCTCGTCGAGAAGCTTCCCTCCCCCAAGGTGGTCTGGGTGATGGTTCCCGCTGGTGACCCGACTCGGGAGACCGTCGCGGCGCTCAAGGAGGTCCTGGGCGAGGGCGACGTCATCGTCGACGGAGGCAACTCCCGCTGGACCGATGACCAGGCCCACGAGGAGCTGCTCTCCGACAAGGGGATCGGCTTCGTCGACTGCGGTGTCTCCGGGGGTGTCTGGGGCCTCGAGAATGGCTACGCACTGATGTACGGCGGCTCCAGGGGCGACGTGGCCAAGGTCCAGCCGGCCTTCGACGCCCTCAAGCCCGAGGGCGACTTCGGGTCCGTGCACGCCGGCAAGGTCGGTGCCGGCCACTTCTCCAAGATGGTCCACAACGGCATCGAGTACGCCGTCATGCAGGCCTATGCCGAAGGCTGGGAGCTGCTGGACAAGGTCGACCTGACCGACAACGTCACGGAGGTCTTCCGCTCGTGGCGCGAAGGCACGGTCATCCGCTCGTGGCTGCTCGACCTCCTGGTCGCCGCGCTGGACGACGAGCCCGGGCTCAAGGGCATCGAGGGCTACGCCGACGACTCCGGTGAGGGACGCTGGACCGTCGAGGCCGGCATCGAGAATGCGGTCGCGACCCCGGCGATCACCGCCGCGCTCTACGCGCGGTTCGTCTCCCGTCAGGACGACTCCCCCGCGATGAAGGCCGTCGCGGCGATGCGCAACCAGTTCGGTGGCCACGCGATGAAGACCGCCTCTCCCAAGGGCGGCGACGTTCCCGACACCGACGCAGCAGGCGACGCCGGCCAGAGCCAGTGACGAACCCGTGCACGTCTCGCACCTGACCCTGCACAACTTCCGCTCCTACGCCGACATCGACATACCCCTCGAACCCGGCGTCAGCGCCTTCGTCGGGCGCAACGGGCAGGGCAAGACCAACCTGATCGAGGCGATCGACTACCTCAGTCGGCTCTCCTCCCACCGGGTGGCCGGCGAGGCGCCGCTGATCAAGGCGGGTGCGGAGCGTGCGATCGTGCGTGCCGCGGTGGTCAAGGACGGACGTACTGCGGTCCTCGAGGTCGAGCTGAACCCCGGCAAGTCCAACCGCGCCAGGGTCAACCGATCACCCCTGCCCCGGGCCCGGGAGATCATCGGCCTGGTCCGGACGGTGGTCTTCTCCCCCGAGGACCTGACCCTGGTCAAGGGCGACCCCTCGGACCGGCGACGGTTCCTCGACGAGCTGCTGGTCCTGCGGGCCCCGCGCCTGGCCGGGGTCAGGGCGGAGTACGACCGGATCCTCAAGCAGCGCAACTCACTGCTCAAGACCGCCGGCTCGGCACGACGTGGGACCTCCACCCAGGAGGGCGCCCTGTCCACCCTGGTCGTCTGGGACGAACACCTCGCCCGCACTGGCGCCGAGCTGCTGCACGCGCGGCTGCACCTGGTCGACGACCTGCGCCCCTATGTCGGCAAGGCCTACGAGACGGTCGCCCGCGGCGCCACCCGGGAAGACGCGGACATCGGCTACAAGTCCTCGCTCGACCTCCAGGGCGTGCTGCCCGAGCGGTCGGCGCTCGAAGGTGCGCTGCTCGCGGAGGTCGAACGCCGCCGCAAGGACGAGCTGGACCGCGGGATCTCCCTGGTCGGGCCGCACCGCGACGACCTGTTGCTCGACCTCGGCTCCCCGGATCTGCGGCTGCCGGTGAAGGGATACGCCTCCCACGGCGAGTCCTGGTCGTTCGCGCTGGCGCTCAAGCTCGCCTCCTACGACCTCCTGCGCAGCGAGGGTGACGACCCGATCCTGATCCTCGACGACGTGTTCGCCGAGCTCGACACGCAGCGACGCCACCAGCTTGCCGAGCTGGTGGCCCCCGCCGAGCAGGTGCTGGTGACCGCCGCGGTCCCCGAAGACGTGCCCGCCGCGCTCTCGGGAGTGGAGTTCCGGGTCGGGGAAGGTGAGGTTTCCCGTGAAACCTGAGGAGCCAGCCGAGCCAGCTGGGGAAGCCGGCGAAGGCGAGGCCTTCTGGTCCCCCGATGACCACGACGACACCGGCCTCGACCTGGCTCGGGCCGCGGCCAAGGCGATCGCTGGCGCGGCGATCAACGCACCGCGTGCCAAGCGACGCCGCAAGCCGGGTGGACAGGGGGACCGGCGCGGCCGGACGAGGGGCAGCGGCAAGCGCGCCTCCGGTGCCCACCCCGACGAGCGTGACCCACAGGCCCTCGACCTCACCCTCGGCCGACTCGTCTCCGACCAGGGCTGGGCGCTGGACCTGCGCGTGCACACCGTCTTCGGAAGCTGGGGCAGCATCGTCGGTGACGAGGTCGCCCAGCACTGCTTCCCCACCTCGTTCGTCGACGGCAGGCTGACCGTCCGCACCGACTCCACAGCGTGGGCGACCCAGCTGCGACTGCTCGCACCGACCGTCGTACGACGACTCAACGAGGAGCTCGGCCACGGCGCGGTCACGATCATCGAGGTCGAAGGACCCAACCTGCCCACGTGGAAGAAGGGCCGACTGAACTCACGTGACGGTCGGGGACCGCGCGACACCTACGGCTGAGGCGGGACCTGCCGACCGGGCCTGTCGATCAGGGGATCAGGCGATCTGAGGGCCTCGCAGACGTACCGACCCCCAGCCGACCCCCTGTTCGTGCGTCGTATCGGCCGCTGTGAGGCGGAAATCGGCCGACTTCGTCCACAGATCCCCCCACACGAGTTGTCAGGACGTGGAATCAGTCCTCCTGGCGGGTAATATGGACGCCGGGTCGCAGAGCTCGCAGAAGCCGCGACCTTCTGCATGTCACAGACGAACAGGATGAGGTACGCGTGTCGGAGAACGAGGCCGTGGAGAGCACCATCGCATCACCGGGCGGATCGAAGGCCGGATCGAACAGTGCACCTCCCGAAGGCACGGCGTACGACGCGTCAGCCATCCAGGTCCTCGAGGGCCTCGAGGCGGTCCGCAAGCGACCGGGCATGTACATCGGCTCCACCGGGGAGCGCGGGCTGCATCACCTGATCTGGGAGATCGTCGACAACGCGGTGGATGAGTCGTTGGCCGGCTACTGCACCCGCATCGAGCTGACTCTTCTCGCCGACGGTGGGATCCAGGTCAGCGACAACGGTCGAGGCATCCCCACCGACACCGCCGCGGGCCAGGAGATGCCGGCCGTGACGATGGCGCTGACCCTCCTCCACGCGGGCGGGAAGTTCGGTGGTGGCGGCTACAAGGTCTCCGGTGGCCTGCACGGTGTCGGTGTCTCGGTGGTCAACGCGCTGTCGACCCGCCTGGTCGTCGATGTGAAGAACCGGGGCCACCTGTGGCGCCAGAGCTTCCAGTCGGGCGTTCCCGACGCCGACCTGGCCGAGGTCAGGCCGATGACCGACGGCGAGGAGACCGGCACGACGGTCACCTACTGGGCCAGCCCGAAGACGTTCGAGACCACCGACTACAACCTCGAGACGATCACCAACCGGATCCGTGAGTACGCCTTCCTCAACAAGGGTCTCGAGATCGTCGTGCGCGACGAGCGCCCCCAGGCCGACGACATCGCCGATGCCGTCGAGGACGACACGATCGCCAACGACCTCGACCAGGCCAGCGACGCGATCCGTCGCGGCGAGGGCGGCGGACTGGAGCAGCGGTTCCGCTACGACCGCGGGCTCGTCGACTACGTCGAGTTCCTCAATCGTCGCAAGGACAAAGCCACCCCGAGCGTCATCAACTTCGAGGCCGACAGCCCGCCGGGCGGGGACAACCCGATGTCGCTCGAGCTCGCGATGCAGTGGAACACCACCTACAACGAGTCGGTCCACACCTTCGCCAACACGATCAACACCCACGAGGGCGGCACCCACGAAGAGGGCTTCCGCTCCGCACTCACGAGCCTGGTCAACCACTGGGGTGAGGAGTGGGGCCTGATCAAGAAGCGTGAGGACCGGGTCTCCGGTGACGACATCCGCGAGGGCCTCACCGCGATCATCTCGATCAAGCTGGGCGATCCGCAGTTCGAGGGCCAGACCAAGACCAAGCTCGGTAACACCGAGGTCAAGGGCTTCGTCCAGCGCACCGTCAACGACGAGCTCGGCGCGTGGCTGGAGCAGAACCCCAACGAGGGCAGGGACATTATCCGCAAGTCCCAGGCCGCTGCTTCGGCGCGGCTGGCGGCCCGCAAGGCGCGCGACCTGGCTCGCAACCGCAAGGGTCTGCTCGGCGGTGGCGGTCTGCCGGGCAAGCTCTCCGACTGCCAGTCGACAAATCCGGCCGAGTGCGAGGTCTTCATCGTCGAGGGTGACTCCGCCGGCGGCTCGGCGCGTCAGGGGCGCGACCCGCGGATCCAGGCGATCCTGCCGATCCGCGGAAAGATCCTCAACGTCGAGAAGGCCCGGATCGACAAGGTGCTCGGCAACGTCGAGGTCCAGGCCATCATCTCCGCCCTCGGCACCGGCATCCAGGAGGAGTTCAACCTGGAGAAGCTGCGCTACCACAAGATCGTGCTGATGGCCGACGCCGACGTCGACGGCCACCACATCAACACCCTGCTGCTCACCCTGCTGTTCCGCTTCATGCGGCCGCTGGTCGAGCAGGGTTACGTCTACATGGCTCAGCCGCCGCTCTACCGGCTGCGGTGGAACAAGCCCCACGAGCACGAGTTCGTCTACTCCGACGCCGAGCGCGACCTGTTGATGCGCGACGGTGTGGAGTCGGGGAAGAAGCTGCCCAAGGACAACGCGATCCAGCGGTACAAGGGGCTCGGTGAGATGAACGCCGAGGAGTTGTGGGACACCACGATGGACCCGGACGGCCGCCTGATGCTGCAGGTCACCCTGGACGACGCGGCCCAGGCCGATGAGGTCTTCTCCGTGCTCATGGGCGAGGACGTCGAGCAGCGGCGCTCGTTCATCCAGAGGAATGCCAAGGACGTTCGGTTCCTCGACATCTGAGGAGTGACGAGCGCCAGCGAGGAGCCCCGCAATGATGGCGAGAATCCAAGACAGCCGGCGCAGGAGTGACGAGCGCCAGCGAGGAGCCCCGCGGGGCATCCTGACGATACAGCTCCATACGACGATCTAGCGGAATCTTCACCCAGACTTAGATTCGCGTAGAAGTGACGAGAGAGACGACATACCGTGACTGACACCCCCACCGAACCCGGCGGCCGCATCGAGCCGATCGAGCTGCAGACCTCGATGCAGCGGGCCTACATCGACTACGCCATGGCGGTCATCGTCGGCCGCGCGCTGCCCGACGTGCGCGACGGCCTCAAGCCGGTGCATCGCCGCGTGCTCTATGCGATGTACGACGGCGGATACCGCCCCGATCGCGGCTATTCCAAGTGTTCGCGTGTCGTGGGTGACGTGATGGGTCACTACCACCCGCACGGCGACACGGCGATCTACGACACCTTGGTCCGCCTCGCCCAGCCGTGGGTGATGCGCGCACCGCTGGTCCACGGCCAGGGAAACTTCGGGTCCCCGGGCAACGACGCCGCCGCCGCCATGCGTTACACCGAGTGCCGGATGGCGCCGCTGGCCCTGGAGATGGTCCGCGACATCGAGCAGGACACCGTCGACTTCCAGCCGAACTACGACGGTCGGTCGCAGGAACCCACGATCCTGCCCTCGCGCTACCCGAACCTCCTGGTCAACGGCTCGTCGGGCATCGCGGTGGGCATGGCCACCCAGATCCCGCCGCACAACCTGCGTGAGGTGGCCCAAGGAGCCCGCTGGTCGCTCGATCACCCCGACGCCACCCGTGAGGAGCTCCAGGAAGCCCTGATCGAGCGGATCAAGGGCCCCGACTTCCCCAACGGTGCGCTCATGGTCGGCCGTGACGGCATCGAGCAGGCCTACCGCACCGGTCGCGGGTCGATCACCCAGCGCGCGGTGATCGAGATCGACGAGGACAACAAGGGCCGGACCTACCTCTGCATCACCGAGCTTCCCTACATGGTGAACCCGGACAACCTGGCGCTGAAGATCGCCGAGCTCGCAGACTCCGGCCGGGTCCAGGGCATCTCCGACGTCCGCGACGACTCCTCGGGCCGCACCGGTCAGCGCCTGGTCGTCATCCTGCGCCGCGACGCGGTCGCCCGCGTCGTGCTCAACAACCTGCTCAAGCACACCGAGCTGCAGACCAACTTCAGCGCGAACATGCTGGCCCTGGTCGACGGCGTCCCGCGCACCCTGACGATCGACCAGTTCATCAGCAACTGGGTCACCCACCAGATCGAGATCATCCAGCGCAGGACTCGATACCGTCTCGCCGAGGCCGAGCGTGAGGCCCACGTCCAGCGCGGACTCGTCAAGGCGCTCGACGCCATCGACGAGGTCATCGCGTTGATCCGCCGCTCCCCCGACGTCGCCGAGGCGCGCACCGGCCTGATGGGCCTGCTCGACATCGACGAGGTCCAGGCGACCGCCATCCTCGACATGCAGCTGCGCAAGCTGGCTGCACTCGAGCGACAGAAGATCATCGACCGCCTCAACGAGCTCGAGCGGATCATCGCCGACCTCGAGGACATCCTGGCCAGCGAGGAGCGTCAGCGCTCGATCATCGGCGAAGAGCTCGACGTGATCGTGGAGAAGTACGGCAACGAACGTCGTACCCAGCTGATCGCCGCCGCCGGCGACCTGTCGATGGAAGACCTGATCCCCGACGAGGACCTCGTCGTCTCGATCACCCGCGGTGGCTACGCGAAGCGGACCCGTGCCGACCAGTACCGCACCCAGAAGCGTGGCGGGAAGGGCGTGCGCGGAGCGAGCCTGAAGGGCGACGACGTCGTCGAGCACTTCATCTCCACCTCGAACCACCACTGGTTGCTCTTCTTCACCACCGCCGGGCGCGTCTACCGCACCAAGGCCTACAACCTCCCCGAAGCGTCGCGCGACGCGAAGGGAGGCCACGTGGCGGGGTTGCTCTCGTTCCAGCCGGACGAGAAGATCGCCCAGGTGCTCGCGGTCCGCGACTACGAGCAGGCGCCGTATCTCGTGCTCGCCACCAGGAACGGCCTGGTCAAGAAGACCCGTCTCGCCGACTACAACAGCCCGCGCCAGGCCGGCGTCATCGCGATCAACTTCCGCGAGGACGACGACGAGCTGATCGGGGCCGAGCTGGTCAACAGCGAGGACCACATCCTCCTGGTCTCGCGCAAGGGTCAGGCGATCCGCTTCCCGGCCGACGACACCCAGCTCCGTCCGATGGGGCGGGCCACCTCCGGGGTCACCGGGATGAAGTTCCGCGACGGCGACTCGATGCTCTCCCTGTCGGTCATCCGTGCCGCCCAGCTCGAGGCCGAGGCGCAAGCGGGCCTGGACGAGGCAGGCGCCGAGGCGGTCGAGGCTCTCGAGGCTGCCGAGGAAGCAATGGTTGCCCCGGGAGAGTATTTCGGGGTCCGTCCGCAGTACGTCTTCACCATCACTGAGGCTGGCTATGCCAAGCGGACCCGGATCACCGAGTATCGCCTGCAGTCCCGTGGCGGTCTCGGCATCAAGGCGATGTCCCTGGCCAACGAGGACCGCGGCGGCCTGGTCGGCGCGTTCATCGTCGAGGAGGGTGATGAGATCCTGTGCATCACCGCCAGCGGCCAGGTCGTGCGCAGCCCGATCAACGAGAATTTCCGGGCCACCGGCCGCTCCACGCAGGGGGTGAAGTTCGTCAGCCCCAAGAAGAAGGACTCGGTGGCCGTCGTGGCTCGCTCGGTGGAGTCGAAGGAGAAGGACGAGCTTCTCGACGACCCTGACGCTGATGCCCAGGAGGAAGCAGCCGAAGCGGCAGGTCAGGAGGGTCCCCCCGAGGTCGGGAATGGGGACAGTGCAGCCGAGAGTGCAACAATCGATGCGCACGACGCTGCCGCCGACACCGATGACGGGGAGAATGACGCCTGATGACTGAGAGCCGGAAGCCGTCGTCGACCCCTGCCAACTCTTCTGGGAAGTCCAGTTCTGGCAAGTCGACCTCGGGC
>JAKDNC010000884.1 GCA_030452025.1 Nocardioides sp.
TAGTACGCCGCCCTCTCACGGCGGTAACGCGGGTTCGAATCCCGCTGGGGTCACCGTTTGAACTTCGCGGTACATCGTCATGATGTGCCGCGATTTTCTTTTGGAGTTCTACTGGCCGCGCCTCTTCGTGGTTCGACTGCGCTGCTTCCCCTGTTCCCGGCTCTCGTTTGGCATGATGTAGTCGTGACTTCCCCAGAAAGCGACGGCCAAACAGGACCAACGGCCCTCGGACTCCTCCAAGAGTGCCGGTCTGCCCTTGATACGGTGCGCTTGCCACTTGATCTCCCAGGGGCCGACAAGGTGCGCAACGACGTGCACGATGCCGCCGTTCAGCTTGATGACTACGTCCTGCCTCGGTATCGAAGCCTCGACGCTCCACTGTTGGCTGTCGTCGGTGGATCCACCGGCGCTGGCAAATCCACGTTGGTCAATGCGTTGGTCGGTCATCCGGTGACACGCGCGGGAGCCATCCGCCCGACGACACGGCAGCCCATCTTGGTACACCACCCCGGTGAGCGGGAGTGGTTCGACGAAGACCGCATCCTGCCCGGGCTACCCCGGATCACCGGTCCCGTCGAGCTCGGCGCGCAGCTTCGCCGGGCCGAGATCGCGACAGTGCCGGGCAAGGGTGAAAGCGCCGGACCCGTGGGCGGACCATCGCTCGTCCTCCTCGGACACGCAACCATCCCGCAAGGCATCGCCCTGTTGGACGCGCCCGACATCGATTCGGTGTCGGACGACAACCGACAACTGGCAGGACAACTACTCGCGGCAGCCGACCTGTGGATTTTCGTGACCACTTCCAACAGGTATGCCGACGCCGTGCCCTGGCGGCTCCTAGCAGACGCAGCATCTCGTGACATCACCCTCGCCATCGTGCTGGACCGCGTCCCGTCGGGGGTGGAAGACGAGATTACGGCGGACCTGCGCGCCATGCTCGACCGACAGGGGTTGGAAGCCGCCCAGCTCTTCGTCGTCCAGGAATCCGAGCTTGATGGACAGGGCATGCTCGCTGCGGAAGCCGTGGAACCCATCCGCGGGTGGTTGGCCGATATCGCCGCGAATAGTGCTGGCCGGGCAGCCATCGCCCGCAAGACGCTGACTGGGGTGGTCGCCACCCTCGGCCGCCGCACCTGGGCAATAGCCGTTGCACAACAGGAACAATACGACGCCGGCCGCCAGCTGGCCGGTCACGTTTCCGAAGCCTATGCGGCCGCCGGGCAACGCATCGGTGATGCCACCAGCGAAGGGACGCTGCTGCGCGGCGAAGTTCTGGCCCGGTGGCAAGATTTCGTGGGGACCGGAGAGTTCTTCCGCTCGCTGGAATCGAGCATCGGCAAGGTGCGTGACCGCATCGGCGCTTTTTTCACGGGCAAACCGCAGCCGGTCAACAGCGTCGAAGAGGCCATCGAAACAGGTTTGCACGCCGTCATCGTCGACGAGGCGGCCAAGGCCGCCGAACAATCAGAGGCCTTCTGGCGATCCGATCCGGCTGCCCGATCGCTGATCGGTGCTGTCGATTACGGATC
>JAKDNC010000128.1 GCA_030452025.1 Nocardioides sp.
GGGTCGCCGCACTCGCCGTCTCCGGAGAAAGAGCGGTCGCAGTGACCGGCGCCAGCGCCGACAGTGGCAGGACCACGGCCGCACACAGGCTCAGGGTCGTGGATCGAGCCGAGACTCGCATCGCCCTCTCCTGGGTTGGATTCCTGTTCTTGCCGGCCCAGCATCTGGGCCCTCGGGGACGAAGGCTACCCGGTCGGTGGCCCCACACGGGTCCACCGACCGGGCAGACCGATCATCGTGGAGCCCTCAGCCGAGGTCGACGGCGCGCACGCTCTGGGCCTCGATGGCCTTCTCGATCTCGGCCAGGGTCTGTGCGGGGATCTCGGAGTCGACCGAGAGCGCCACAAGGGCCTGGCCCCCCTTGCCCGCACGAGCCACCTGCATGCCCGCGATGTTGACGTCGGCGTCGCCGAGGATGCGGCCGAGCGTGCCGACCATGCCGGGGCGGTCCACGTAGCGCAGGAAGGCCAGGTGGTCGGTCGGCTCGATGTCGACGTCGAAGCCGTTGACCTCGACCAGCCGCTCCTTCTGGGCCAGGCCGACCAGGGTGCCGGACACGGAGACCTGCGAACCGTCGGCGAGCGTGCCGCGGATCGTGATCAGGTTGCGGTGGTCAGGGCTCTCCTGCTCGGCGATGAGACGGACCTCGGTGCCACGTTCGGCGGCCAGGAGCGGTGCGTTCACATAGGAGACCGCGTCCTCGACGATGTCGGAGAAGACACCCTTGAGAGCAGCCAGCTCGAGCACCTTGACGTCGTACTCGGTGATCTCACCGCGGACCTCGACGTCGATCTGCTGGGCGGCCTCGCCGGCCAGGGCGGTGAAGACGCGCCCGAGCTTCTCCGTCAGGGGGATGCCGGGCCGCACGTCCTCGGCGATGACCCCGCCCTGGACGTTGACTGCGTCGGGGACCAGCTCGCCGGAGAGCGCGAGGCGGACCGACTTGGCGACGGCGATGCCGGCCTTCTCCTGCGCCTCGTCGGTCGAAGCGCCCAGGTGTGGCGTGGCGACGACGCTCTCGAGCTCGAAGAGCGGGCTGTCCGTGCAGGGCTCCTTGGCGAAGACGTCGAGTCCGGCGCCGGCGATGCGCCCCTCCTTGAGCGCTGCGTAGAGCGCGCCCTCATCGACGATCCCGCCGCGGGCGGCGTTGACGAGCACCAGGTTGGACTTGGCCTGGGCGAGCTCGTCCTGACCGATCAGCCCGATGGTCTCGGGGGTCTTGGGCAGGTGGACGCTCATGAAGTCCGACTCCGCGAGCAGGGTCTCGAGGTCGACCAGGCGGACGCCCATCTGTGCGGCCCGACCGGCCTGCACGTAGGGGTCGTAGGCGATGACCTGCATGCCGAAGGCACTCAGCCGCTGGGCGACGAGGACACCGATCCGGCCGAGGCCGACGATGCCGACGGTCTTCTCGTAGAGCTCGATGCCGGTGTACTTCGAGCGCTTCCACTCACCGTTGCGCAGCCCGGCGTGGCCGGGGCTGATGTTGCGGGCCGCGGCGAGCATCAGGCCGACGGCCAACTCGGCTGCGGAGACGATGTTGGAGGTCGGGGCGTTCACGACCATGACGCCGGCCTGGGTGGCGGCCTTGACGTCGACGTTGTCGAGTCCGACACCGGCACGGGCGACGATCTTCAGATTCTTGGCAGCGGCCAGCGCCTCCTCGTCAACCTTGGTCGCGGAGCGGACCAGGATGGCATCGACGTCGGCGATGGCGGAGATCAGCTCGGCGCGGTCCGCCCCGTTGGCGTTGCGGACCTCGAAGTCGGGTCCGAGCGCTTCGACGGTGGCGGGGCTGAGCTCTTCGGCGATGAGTACGACGGGCTTGCTCACAGCAAATGTCCTCGATGGTTGTTCGACGGGTGTCTGACCTGGGCCGCGGAGCCGGATGGCAGCACACGGCAGGCGTGCACGACGCTGTGCCCGGAAGAACCGACTGTACCCCTCCGGCCATAGTCGGCTTGACCCTGTCCGCATCTCGATTTCCTGCGGCCCGCGGCGTCCGGGGTTCAGCGTCCGAGTTCGACATCCGGGTTCGGCTTCTGGGCCTCAGTCGACGTAGGGCAGGAGCCCCACCCACAGACCGACCGCCCCGGCTGGCAGGACGGCCAGTCTCCACCAGACCGGATGACGGCGCAGCGGCGCCAGACAGAGACCGACGATCCCCAGGACCAGCAGAGTCGTCGTGGAGACGGCGGCACCAAGCATGGCGTCGCCAACCACTTGCCCGCCCCCGCCCAGGGCCTCCAGAGCCACCCGCCGGTAGGCGAAGCGAATGGGCTCGGCGCCTGAGAGGAAGGGCGGCGCGCGGTCGAGGTTGAGCAGCAGCGCCAGGGCAACACCCAACGGCACGACGATGACGGCCCACATCGTGAGGCTCCTGACCCAGGGCCCCACTCCCCTGGTGCCGTCTGGCCCCATCATCGCCATCCAGCCCAGGTAGGCCAGCATCGGGATCGCCGCCAACAGGAGCACCCCGGCCGTGAACCGCAGCAGTTGCGCCGCGGAGCGATCGCCCGCCTCCATGGCGGGGGCTCCCATGATCCACGAGACAGCGTCGAGCAAGGGTCCGTCGACGAGCGACCAGGAAACGGCGACGAGGACGCCGACGACGATCACCGCGAACTTCCGGCGCACGAAGGAGAGGTAGGGATTGGTCATGCCCATGCGGCCCTCGGCCCTCGATATTCGCTGTCGGTGGAACGCGACCCTAGCCCGGTGACCTCGAAAACTGGTTGTCCGCGCGAAAGGTGGATGTGACGATTGGGGCGTGAAGTTCTAGAGCGCCTGTGAAGCCCGTCGTCGACGGGTGGTTTCCGTGACATCCCCGAGGCCCTCCATGTCTGCTCCGCTCCGCTTCACCCACGTCACCTTCGCCTGGCCCGACGGCTCGGTCGTGCTCGATGGGCTCGATCTGCTGGTGCCCTTTGGGCGCTCCGGTCTGGTCGGCCTGAACGGCGCCGGGAAGTCCACGCTGCTCGCGCTCGCGGCCGGCACCCTCTCCCCCGCCAGCGGCTCGGTCGCGGTCGACGGGACCGTAGGCGTCCTGCGCCAGGACCTGACCGCGCGCACCGGCGAACGTGTCGACGACCACCTGGGCGTGCGCCGGATCCGGGACGCCATCCGGGCGATCGAGGGTGGCTCGGTCGACCAGGCGGACTACGACACCGTCGGCGAGGACTGGGACATCGAGGAACGCGCCGCGGCCGAGCTCGACCGGCTCGGCCTTCCCGTCGACGTCCTCGACCGACGACTCGGAGAGATCTCCGGAGGCGAGGTCGTCCAGCTGGGCCTGGCCCGGCTGTTGCTGCGGCGACCCGACGTACTCCTGCTCGACGAGCCGACCAACAACCTCGACGCCACCGCGCGGCACCGGCTCTACGACGTCGTCGAGTCCTGGCGCGGCACCCTGCTGGTGGTCACCCACGACCGGGACCTGCTCGAGCGGGTCGACCGGATCGGTGAGCTCCGCTCCCACACGGTGAAGTGGTACGGCGGGGGCTACTCGGCGTACGCCGCACAGGTCGGGGCCGAGCAGGAGGCGGCCGAACAGGCCGCGACCACCGCCCGACAAGACCTGCGCAAGCAGAAGCACGACCTGTTCGATTCCGAGCGCGTGCTCGCTGGCCGCAGGCGCTACGCCCGCAAGATGTATGCAACCAAGCGCGAGCCACGGGCGGTGATGAAGCTGAGGAAGCGATCCGCTCAGGTCTCTGCCGGTCAGTATCGACAACTGCACGAGGACCGGCTGGAGACCGCGAAGGATAAGCTCAACGAGGCCGAGTCACGAGTGCGTGAGGACCGCGAGATCCGCGTCGACCTGCCCGCGACCCAGGTCCCCCGCGGACGTGAGGTGCTCGCCGCGGACCTCACCCTGCGCACCGGAGCGCGGGTGAAGCTGGAGATCCGGGGGCCTGAGCGGATCGCGGTCACCGGGCCCAACGGCTCGGGCAAGACCACCCTGCTGCACACCATCACCGGCGACCTGGCGGCTGACGGGGTTCTGGCGGTGAAGGTGCCGCACGGACTGCTGGCCCAGTGTCTCGACACACTCGAGGACAGCCTCACTGTCTTCGAGAACGTCGCGACCCGCGCACCGGGGGTGGAGCCGAACGAGATCCGGGCGATGCTTGCCCGCTTCCTCTTCCGGGGCGCGAAGGGCGACCAGGCCGCCGTCACCCTGTCGGGTGGCGAGCGGTTCCGGGCGACCCTGGCGTCACTCCTGTTGGCCGACCCGGCGCCCCAGTTGCTGCTGCTCGACGAGCCCACCAACAACCTCGACTTCGCGTCGTACGACGCCCTGGTCTCTGCGTTGAGCGGATACGAAGGAGCCCTCGTCGTGGTCAGTCACGACGGTGGATTCCTCGAGGACGTCGGCCTCACGCGCACCCTCACTCTTGGGCGCTGACCCGACGCGCGTCAGTCGGTGCCGAACTCCATCGCCGCACGGTCCAGGGCCGAGTCGGCGTCGTCACCGTTGGTGCGGGCGGTGATCGCGTTGGCTCCGCCGACCGGGAGCTCCCCGAAGAGCGTGCCGTTCTCGACGAGGACCTGACCCTGGTCGAGGGGCTGGCCGGCGTACATCTCCAGCTTGGAGCGCGAGTCGGCGATGTCGAGATTGCGCATGGTCAGCTGGCCGATCCGGTCCAGCGGGCCGAACGCTGCGTTCTCGGTGCGCTCCATCGAGAGCTTGTCGGGGTGGTAAGAAAAGTTGCGGCCGGACGTCGCCAGGATCGTGTAGTCCTCACCACGACGCAGCCGGACCGTCACCTCCCCGGTGACCAGCGAGGCGATCCAACGCTGGATCGACTCCCTGATCATCATCGCCTGCGGGTCCAGCCAACGGCCCTCGTAGAGCAGACGACCAAGCTTGCGGCCCTCGTTGTGGTACTGCGCGATCGTGTCCTCGTTGTGGACCGCGTTCACCAGCCGCTCGTAGGTGAGGAAGAGCAGCGCCATCGCCGGCGCCTCGTAGATCCCGCGCGATTTCGCCTCGATGATCCGGTTCTCGATCTGGTCCGACATGCCGAGTCCGTGGCGACCACCGATCTGGTTGGCCTCGTGGACCAGCGCAACGGGGTCGTCGTAGCGCGTGCCGTTGATTGACACGGGACGGCCTTCCTCGAAGCCGACCGTGACGTCCTCGGTCTCGATCTGGACCGACGGATCCCAGAACTTCACACCCATGATCGGCTCGACCGTCTCCAGGGAGACGTCGAGATGCTCCAGCGTCTTGGCCTCGTGGGTGGCGCCCCAGATGTTGGCGTCGGTGGAGTAGGCCTTCTCCTGCGAGTCGCGGTAGGGCAGGTCCCGTTCGGTGAGCCAGGCGCTCATCTCGTGACGGCCGCCGAGCTCTTCAACGAAGTCCGGGTCCAGCCAGGGCTTGTAGATGCGCAGGTCCGGGTTGGCGAGCAGGCCGTAGCGGTAGAACCGCTCGATGTCGTTGCCCTTGAACGTCGATCCGTCGCCCCAGATGTCGACACCGTCCTCGTGCATCGCCCGCACCAGCATGGTGCCGGTGACGGCACGGCCGATCGGGGTGGTGTTGAAGTAGATCCGCGAACCAGAGCGGATGTGGAACGCGCCGCAGGCCAGCGCGGCCAGGCCCTCGTCGACCAGCGCACGCTTGCAGTCGACCATGCGTGAGAGTTCGGCGCCGTACTCCATCGCACGACCGGGGACACCGGAGATGTCGGGCTCGTCGTACTGCCCGATGTCGGCGGTGTAGGTGCAGGGGACGGCTCCCTTGTCGCGCATCCATGCCACTGCCACGGAGGTGTCGAGGCCTCCGGAGAATGCGATGCCGACACGTTCGCCGCTGGGAAGACTGGTCAGTACCTTGCTCATGAAGAGAGTATATGCATGCAACTGCATGATTATACAAACCGGGCTTCGCCACGTCCGCTGCAGCTGTCGCTCAGGGCAGGTCCACCCGCAGGAACCGCGGCCGGTACAGCAGCGGGTTCTTGATGACCTGGTTGATGTCGGTGCGGTTCCGGCTGTAGGACACCACCATCGAGCGGGGTTCGTCGAGCAGTCCGGGGTGCGCCAGCGGCATGTAGCGCAACTCCCCCTTGACGGTGTCCGAGGGCATCTTCGCCAGCGGTTCACCGGCGGTGAAGGGCCCCGTCGGGGACGGGGCCGTCCACACCGTCAAATCGGTGCCCAGGAACTCGTCGCGCTTGCTCAGCGCATACCAGGTGCCGTCCTGCTCGAAGACGCTCAGGGTCTGCGAGACGCCCCCCTTGGCAGGGATGAGCTTGGCTGCCGCCTCCACGTCTCGGACCCACTCGCTGCCGTTCCAGAAGCGCCACTTCGACCGGTCAAGGATCGCGTCCGGACGGACCCGGGCCACGCTCAGGGAGAAGCCAAAGACGTAGTCCTCCCCCGGGCTTGCAGTCCCATACAGATAGGCCCACCCGTGCTTGACCGCAGAAGCCGCGCCCCAGGTCGGTCGGTCGCGGTCAGGGTCGTCCTCTCCGATGTCACGCTGGTCGATCAGCTGGGGGGTCCCGCCGCGGGGCACGATGAAGACCGCGATGGAGGGGCCGAGATTCTCGAAGTCGAACTCGTCGGCCCCAACCGTCCGCACCCGTTGCGCCGAGATCGCGACCAGGTCGTAGCCGGGACGTTGCTGGCGGCCTATCGACATCGGCCAGTAGCCGACCGATTCGCCCGGCCGACCTCCCGTCCGGTCGGGGATGATCGCCCCGTGGTCGGCCGGAGTGACCACCTGGAGACAGCCGCGGTCCATGACCAACATCGAGTTCCGCACGAAACGCTGGCCCTCGTAGTCGGCGCTGCGCAGGGTGTCACCGAAGACGAAGAGCATCCGGCCGTCCTGCAACCTCACCGAGGCACCGACGTCACCTCCCTGGAACTCGCCACTGCCGCGGAGCTCTCCGGCGACCCGGTTCAGGTCCTTGATGCTGCGCACGGGCCCGGTCCTCACGCACTCGGTCTCGGAGGCCCGGCTCGGCATCGCCTCGGGCTCCGCGACCGCATGGCGCGGCGCAGCCACCACAAGCGCGAGCAGTAGAGCCGTTGCCGGCACGACGACGGCCGCGACGCGCAGCCGCCACAGCACCTTGGTACGTCGACTGGGCGCGGGTGTCGACCCGCGAAGGTCCACCCCGAACCGGCTGCGCACCCGGCGGGCAACCAATGAGGTGAGCCAGGAGACCACGAGCCAGACGACCAGGATCAGCACAGGCACACCCGTCCCGGGGACGTCGTCGAACGAGATCAGGTTGGTCAGCGCCTCGTCCATCGCCCCCACCGGGGTCAGGGGTACGACCGTCGGCCACGGCTGCGGGAAGAGCCTGACGTCCGCGCTCAGCAACAGCGGAGCGGCCTGGACGAAGAAGAGCGTAGCGGCGATCGCCAGCCCGGACAGGCCGGCCAGCGCCTCGAGGGCCAGGGTCGCACTGCCCACGACCATGACCGCCAGTGCGATCAGCAGCATCGCCTCGACCGTTTGCCCGAGGGACCCGAGGACGGGCAGACCCACCAGCACACCAGCGGCCAGCATCGCGACGCCGGCCAGCGCAGCGTGGCGCAACAGCCCGCGCCCGAGCGTGCGCGTCACCGGCCCGAGGAACATCGAGGCGACCAGGACGAACAAGAACGCGATCACATTCGCGGCCAGGGTCAGGTTGTGCGCCAGCCGTGGTTCGCCGGAGGCGGTGTCCACCTCCTTGATCGTGGTGGTGCGGTCGTAAGTCCCCTCGACGGCGTCGATGCGGTCCTGGACCGCATCGTTGAGCCGGGAGTCGTTGGCCTTGTTGAGGAGCAGGACATCCTTCGTGCCACTCAGGTCGACCTTCAACGCGGCGACCACACTGCCCTCACGCAGACCCGTCAACGCGGCATCCGCGTCCTTCGCCACATGGGCGTCGAACGGTTGATCCTCCATCGCGTTCGCCTGCCCGACCAATGCCTGGGCGACCACCGGGGCCGTGACGACAGCGATGGGGACGTGGCGAGGCTTTCCGATCTCGGCACTACGCGCGAGAGAGACAAGCAGGACCGCCTGGCCGATCAGGACGACCAGGCACAGGATCGCGACCGGTCGCGGAAAGACCCGTCGCCACGACACTGCCGAGCCTCTCGCCTGGTCCTCCCCATCCACCACCTGGTCCGCCACCTCGTCACTTCGTCATGGAGCGCGAGGTGACGATGATAGGCGCTGGCACGGTCAGATACTGCAGCCCTCTGGTCCGCAGGCCTCCGCACCCGGGTCCGCATCGACCATGGTCAGGCTCGGGTGGGATTCGCTCCAGGCACGTTCGAGCGCGTTGCTGAACACCTCCACCGGCTGCGCCCCGGAGACTCCGTACGACTCGTCGATGACGAAGAACGGGACGCCGCCGGCACCGAACGCCTGAGCCTGGGCGATGT
>JAKDNC010000129.1 GCA_030452025.1 Nocardioides sp.
GGCGGCCTTGGCGGCGTAGTCCAAGCCCCGAGTGGGTTCGTCGAGCAACATGATCTGCGGTGCTGCGGACAACTGGACAGCCAACACCAAGGCAAGGCGTTGTCCTTCGGACAGGTCACGGGGGTGCTGATCATCACCGATGTCGGGAGCGAGGCGGTCCAGCAGCGTCCGACACGTTCCGGGGTCTGCGGTGGACTCACGGTCGGCGGCAGCGCATTCGGCGGCGACGCTCTCCAGGTAGAGCAGGTCACTGGCGGTCTGCGGGACCAGGCCCACGAGCTTTCTGGCCTGGGTGCTGGTGAGGTCCTGGGGGTCCAGATCCCCGACCCGCACCCGGCCACCCTGGCGTGGTCCCGATCCTTGCAGCGCCCACAGCAGAGAGGATTTGCCGGACCCGTTGCGGCCCATGATGGCCAGCACGCTGCCGCGGTGCAGATCCAGGTCGACGCCGCGGACGGCGACCTTCGGACCATAGCGGACGACGACACCAGCTGAGGTCAGCAGCGGCTCGGCCGTGACGGCATTGGTCCGCCGGGGCGGTGGGGTCGCTGCCGCCAGGGCGTGGCGCAGATCGCCTGCTTGGCGGCGGGCATCGCGCACTGTCATGGGCAGCGGGTCCCAGCCAGCGAACCGGCCCAGCTCGACGACCGGCGGCGCGATCGCCGTCCCCACCAGGACGTCGGCGGGTCGGCCGTCGATGATGGTGCCGTCGCCGTTGACGTAGATCATCCGGTCGGCGAACGGGATCACCCGTTCCATCCGGTGCTCGGCCATCAGGACCGTGGTGCCAAGGTCCTGCACCAGCCGGGCCAGCGTGGCCAGGACCTCCTCGGCGGCAGTCGGGTCGAGCGCGGAGGTGGGCTCATCCAAGACGAGCACCTTGGGATGCATGGTGAGCACCGAGCCGACTGCGACGCGCTGTTGTTGCCCGCCTGACAGGGTGCGCAGGGGACGGCGACGTAGTTCGGCGATGCCGAGCAGGTCGAGGGTCTCCTCGACGCGGCGGCGCATGACTTGGGGGTCCAAGCCGAGCTGTTCCATGCCGTAGGCGAGCTCGTCCTCGACTGTGTCGGTGACGAACCCGGCCAGCGGGTCCTGGCCGACAACCCCGACCAGGTGGGAGAACTCCCGCGGCGGGTGAGTATCGGTGGCGACACCGTCGACGGTGACCAGGCCCTCGAGGTGTCCTCCAGTGAAGTGCGGCACCAGTCCGTTGATCGTGCCCAGCAGGGTCGACTTACCTGAACCTGTACGACCAGCGAACAGCACCAGTTCGCCCTCGGTGATGTGCAGGTCGACATCGACCAGGACAGGTTCGTCGTGGCCGTCGTACCAGAAGCTGACATGGTTCAGGTCAATCACGCTGGCACCTCGCTTCCGGTGTGCGCGTAGATGTCGCCCTCGTCGTCAAAGGAGGCGTACGGGGGCTCCGGTGGCGGCGTGAGCACCGACGGGATCAGACCGGCCAGAACGCCGATCAATGGCACCCACGACAACGCCGGCCACGACAGGTCGATCAGCGAGGGATTCAGGTTGGTGGGGTCGACGCTGGAGGTGGCGAACATGACCACCGCAACCGCAATGCCCGACAAAGCGGTGACGACCTCGGCCAGGTGCCAGCGGTCGGGCCGGTAGCGGGTGCGCTGGACCCGGCTGCCCGCGGTCCGGAAGCCCACCAGCGCGACGACCAGCCCCCCGGCGAGGACCGGGGTGGCCAGGAATCGCGGCGTGGAGCCGTCCAAGGTGGCGTAGACCCCGACGCACACCCCGATCAGCCCGGCGATCATCAGCAGGCCAGTGACAAGACGGACCGCAGGCTTGATCTTCCCGGCGCGGCCGTAACCACGCGAGTCCATCGAGGACGCCAACTGCAACGACCTGTCCAGGGCATCCTCCAAGACGGGGATGATGATGGCGCGCAGGGCATGGAAGCGTTTCGCGCCATCACCGCGCAGCCTGCGGGCCCGGCGCACCCGGATGACGCTCTCGGCGAGCTGAGGAAAGACCGACAGCGCCACAATGACCGCCGTGCCCACCTCATACAGGGCCGGCGGCATCGCCTTGAGTAGACGTTTGGGATTGGCCAGCGCGTTCGCCGCACCCAGACAGATCACCATCGTCGCCAAGCGGAGGCCGTCATAGAGGCCACCCAGCAGCGACTCGGCCGACACGTCACCGAACAACCTGATCCCCGCTGCCCAGGCCGGCAGCGGTATCTCCGGCAACCGGACCAGAATCGTCGAACCTTCCGCACCGCCGAAGATGAACCGGAACACCACCCGCATGAGCACGATGAACCCGCCCAGATACAGGTACAGCCGGAACGCCATCGCCCACGGCGCGTCCGAACGCCGAGCCACCACCACATAACAGGTCACGGCGATGATCGTCAGCAGCAGCCACGGATTCGTGGTGCGACTCGCCGCGGTCGCCAGACCCAGCGCCCACACCCACCACGCCGCCGGGTGCAGGTCACGCGCCAGGAAGTACGTCGATAAACGTCGAGCAGGCACGTCAGGCGTCCCGTGCGTGGCGACGGCGCCGTCCGGTCAACCACATACCAAGCACCAACAACACGACAACCCCGGCCGCGACCCACGGAGCGTAGTCGCTGGCATCGGACTGATCCTTGAGGACCTGGTTGACGTCCGGGGCATCTTCTCCGCCACTGAACTCGACATTCGCCGACGGGTCAGGGGCCGAGTCACCTGTGAGCGGACGCGGTTTCGGTGCCGGGAGGGTGCTGTCGGCCGAGTTCTTGTCATCACCGGGTGCGGTACCGCCGGGCTGGCTGCCACCTGTTCCCTGCTGGCTCTGTTTCGGATCATTCGAGCTCGGGGCCGGCTCATCGGCGGCGTTGCACGCCTGCCCTGCTGTGCCTGGGCGCACCGCGGCGACCCGTGGCACCGGGCCCGCACCAGTCCTGGCGTTCAGGGAGAACGACCAGCCCTCAAAGCCGCCGGGGACGAAGTCGCGGTTCTTGACCCCCCACTTGCTGTAAGTCCACGAGCAGTTGTTGCCCGCATGCCAGTACGACCAATACCCGCCCGTCGGCGGTGTGTCCACACACCGCTCCCGATAGCCCGCATTGCCGGTGATCGGTAACTCTTCCTGTGCTGAGGGACGGTTCTCGATCCGACAGATGAACGACTCGCCCCACCGTTGCGTCCCGGCGATCTGGAAACCGGCGCCCTTGAGCGCATCCAGCCCCGTCCCCCGCGTCGTACTCGGGTTGCACCGCACCAAGGCCGTGCCACCCAGTTCGCCGAAGTCGACCACCACCGTGACGCCCTTGTCGTCCTTGCAATAACCCGGGTAGCCCTTGGACTGATCCACAGCAGCCGCAGGCATGCCAGGCATGCTCAACAGCCCCGCACCCACGAGCAAAACAACGGCGAGGACAGCAAGGACACCACCGCCGCGACGGTGCTGCTGCCTGCCGTCGGCTCGACCACGAGTCGAGAGTAACCAGCGAAAGTGTGACCGGGCGGGCATTCAGCCTCCCGGACGGGAACGACGGAAATTCAGTCCAATGCAGACCAGGCCGACCAGCGCCAGCGCCCCAATGGGCGGCCACCACGGCGACATGCCGGTGCTGCCGTCGTTGAGGTCCGTGACCGATGAGGTTGTCCGCACGTCCGTCGTGCTCAGATTCGCGGCCGGAAGGTTCGACACCCAGACCGGCACCGCCGAAGCTACGGAGGGACCGCCCTGCATCGAGGGAAGGTTCGCCTGAAGTAGCGGCGAGTTGCCGCCGGCCCCGGGCGGATTCTTGTCGCCAGGTTGGTCGGGGTCCTTAGAGGTGCCCGGATCCTTGGGGTCGTCCGGATTGTTGGATGAGGCTGGTGCGGTGGTGAAGCTCAACAGGGGGCCGTCGGTGATGGCGCCACGCGGCACCGAACCCAGCCGGACCTGAGCAAAATACTGGGTGCCCGGCCGCAGACCAGATAGCGAGACGTTGATCGGGGTCTGGCTGTCCTTGGCGAAGTCGCCAAGATCGACAGCCGCGTCCAGTTCCTTAGTGGTGCCGTAGCGCACGATGCCCACCTGGTCTTCGCTACCGGCGGTGACGGTCGCGAGAACTTCCGCGCTCGTGGACTTCACCGTGCCCACCCGGCCAGCGGTGACCTTCGCCGGCACCAAGTCGTCCCACGGTGCAGCATGCAGAGCTCTCACCGCCCACGGAGTGGCGATGGCGATATCGGACTTGGTGTTGCCGTTGAGGCCGTGCAGGAGGATGTCGCGCAGCTGGTCCAACCCGGGTGCGAACGCCCCGACGTCTGCTGCAGCAGGACCTTCTGCTGCCAGTTCGCTGGTGATCTGCAAGGGAGAGACGTGCTTGGCCGCCCGCACAGCCTCGCTGATACGGCCAACCATGACCATGGCTTCGGCGAACGAGGCATTCGAGGTCACCGTGGGGTTCATCGACACGTTCTCGATCGGCATGTTCATCACCGCGCCATCGTCTCGCTGTTGGGATGCCAGATAGTCCGCCAGCCGGTCGATGCTTGAGTCAATGCCTGTAACCCCATTCGCGCGGGCTCCCACCAGTGCCCGCAGGGCCTGGGCCTGGTACTCCATCGATTCTGTTCCGAATCCGCCGTTCTCGCCTTGACTGTCGATAATGTGCTGGTTCAAGGCAGACGGATACGGCGTACCCGAAGCGACCAATCCCTCCAGAAGCGCGGTCGCGCGGGGTGCGTCGGTGTACCACAGCCCGAGGGCTGGACTGTTGGTGATGTAGCCGGTGTCCGGGTCAACGGTCGAAGCCGCATATGCGGCCAGATCAGTGCCGTCGTCGAGGACGGCCGGGCCGTCCTGGGTTGCGCTGATCGCCATCAGGTACGGGCCGAGCTTCAGAGGAATTGGAGTGAGCCCGCCGCCAAAAAGTGGCGGGAGATCGTTCCGTACCCTGCGGAGCACCGTTTGCGCTTGGGCGAGTGCCTGTTTGACTGGTGCGAACTCAGGAATGGTCACGTCGAAATCCGCCGCGACTAAGGCGTTGACGTAGGCCACCAGATTGTCGATATAGACGTTGTCAGCAGCGGGGTTGGCTACCAAGAGCTCACCCAAGGAGATCGTCGCCAGGGTCAACCAGTCCATCGCGGCCGCCAGCTGATCGTCGGAGGTCAGGTGGACGTCAGGCAGTTGAAGTCCTGGTCCGCGACCGTCCATGGGCGGCACTCGAAACGCCGACGTAGCCGCTTCTTCGGCGCGGTTGGTGTAGGCCCAGCCCTCGACCGAGCCGACCGGGGCAACATAGGTGCCTGCACCGCCACTGGAGAACAACCACTGTCCGCCGGGGCTGCCATGCCAGTACGACCAAAACCCCCCATCCGGTTGGGTAATGTCATGGCACACGCCGGGTCCGAGATCCTCTACGCGGGGCCACCCGTTGATCGCGCAGATCGCGCCGGGGAACCGCCGGGAGTCCTCGGTCGTGAAGCCCGCCTTATGGAGCGCCTCGTAACCGTTGTGCGGCCCGCCGGGCGCACAACGCACCTCAACCTTCTGCTTGTCGAGGGCCTGGAAATCTACGATCACCGTGACCCCGGTATCCGGTGCGCACGGCTCCCACACGCTGATGACGTCCGGGTAGGGGTTGGGGGCAATGTCGGCTGAGGCGGGTGCAGGTATGGCTAGAACCGCAGGCATCAACATGACCACGCCCACGAATCGGCTCCATGTTCGCACTCTCATACCAGCTGCCACCCTTACCGCGGCCGATATGGTGGGCCGCCTGAACGCGAGACGAGAAAATCGTCGCAGTCAGGCATTCGGGCTCGAACCATCTGGGGTTCATACCGTTGCGCGCCAGCCCCGGGATCGTACCGGGTTCCCCTAACTGTGACCCTCGCACCCTACCAACACGTGTCGGGACGGCGGGCTCGGTCCGCCGCCCCGACACGATGGCTGCCAACGGTTCGGACTACACCAGTGACGGATAGGTCACGCCCAGCAGGCCCAGGACGCCCTGGTTGGTGGCGTACTGGTCGAAGCTGTCCTGAACTGGCGTTCCGCCAGCTGTAGCGGTGCAGCCAGGCAGCCTGGCATCGATTCCGGCCTGGTTCTCGATCCAGGCTTGGGAGGTCGTTACTGTGGAGCCGATCATCACATAGGCTTGAATGCCGACAGCTGTGCTGTTCACGCTCGGCTGTGCTGTTCCTGTGCAGGCCGTGCTCTGCCAGTAACCAGCTCCGTTCTGCTGTCCGCTAAGCCAGGTGTTGGCGTTGAAGGCCGCGATCAGCGACGGCACCGACCCTTCGTCGATGAGAACCTGGATAGCCAAAGCAGTGGAGTCAACATCGGCCTGGTCCGGGTCGAATGCCGTGTTGTTGCAGGTGCCGTTGCCGCCCAGACCGGCCGGGAACGCTCCCGCGAAGGCACCGTTCGTGCATTGCTGGGAGAGTAGGTAGGTGACAGCGTCGGTGGTCTCGGTCCCGTAGCCGCTGACGTTGTCGAGTGCGAGGATGGCGAAGGCCTGGTCGAACGTCCATGTCGGCGAGGCCGCGCTGGTGCCGTAGTTGGCGATGCGTCCCGAGCCGTCCTGCATGCAGGCGAGTTCCGCCGCATAGTTCCCAGCAGTGCTCGTGGGTAGATTGGCGAGTTCAAAAACGGTGATCTTGGCTGTGGCGCCGGCGCTCAGCGATGTGGTCGCGGGGTTGCTCGACGCGACACAACTTCCGGAGCCGGTGTAGTCACTGGCGTGAGCGCGTACCCATGCCGCGGTGTCAGCAATCTCGGTACTGAAAATCGGGCTCACGCTGTCGGCTGCCTGGAGAGCCAAATTGGTGTCGATCGTTCCTCCGTAGTCGGGATAGCTGACGACCGCGCTGCCATCCCAGTAGGACGACTCCAGGTAATCACCCACTCCGGACTCCGTCTGGAGTTTGCCACTGAGCCAGGACGCGGCATCTACGGCAGCAGTGGCAGGGGATGCTGCTGCTGGGGCGGCCGCTCCTACGACAGTAAGGACGGCTGCCGCTCCGCCCACAGCGAGGCTTTTCAGCCGGAATCTGGTCAACATGTCAATCCTCTTTCGCTCGGTGCCGTGGCCTGCGGCCAGTTGGACACCGATCGCGGGAACGTGATCGAGGACGAACCGGATTCTGCCCGCACACCACGACGGTCTTGTGTGAATCCTCAGATCACGGCAGGCGTTCCGACTCGTCACCGCCTGGCGGGCGGGGACTCACGGTTGCGGGTCAGCGCCGGATTTGCACCGGACTTTCCCTGACTGTGACCTTCGACACCTGTAACTTAGGCCTACCTCACAGAGGAGTCAATAGTCAGAGGTTGCGGCGTCGACGGACCCGCGCAGGGCGTGCGCTGCCTGCTGCTGGACGCCCGGCACGCATGGGTGGGCAGGGCATCGTCTATCGTGGTGGCAAATTTGATACTCGCTCCTGTTTTGGGAAAGCCGGTGAGACTCCGGCGCTGTCGCGCAACCGTGATCCAGGCACGTTCTGGAAAGTCGGGTCACCAGTTCAGGAGCCGAGTCCGGACACACCACTGTCGCGTTACGCAGGGGCCGGACGGCAGGCTCACCCCTTGGCGTCGTGCTCTTTCGTGTCGCGAAAGGAGCACCTGATGCATCGACGAGCCCGCCGGCTACTGGTCGGCCTCACTGCGTCACTGATCGCGATGGGCTCGTTGGGTACAGGAGTGGTGCAGAGCGCAAGCGCCGCCGCGGGACCGAATGCTGCCGAGGCGCAGCAGGCCGCGATCTGGATGGCCGCACAACTCGACGACAGTGGCACCTTCCCCAACCCGGATCTTCCCGCGCCTGACTACGGCCTGATGATCGACGCAGTGTTCGCGATGCACGCCGCAGGGCGTCCTGAACTCGCGAGTCCGATCATGGACAACCTGGGCAAGCCCAGTGATCCCGGGGCGCTCAACTTTTGGCGATATCAGGGTGCCGGTATCGAGACCATCACGGTCGGCGCTTTGGCCAAGACCACCTTGGCGATCGAGGTTTCCGGGCGCAACCCTCGTGACTTTGCCGGAGTCGATCACGTCCACGAACTCGAGCAGTCCATCCGCCAAGCCGATGACGGCGTCGCGGCACCTGAGCTGTTCTACAACCAAACAATCGAGGGTGGGGCCACGACTTTCTCGATGGGCAACGGCTTCGACCAGGCGTTCGGCGTCATCGCCCTGTCTGGCGTCGACCGTCTACCCGACACTGTCACCGGTGCCTATGTGACCCACTTCCAGTGCCCGGCCGGGTATTGGATGATCACCGCCGACCTGACCGGTCGGACCTGCGCCGAGCTTATCGATTCGGGCACCACGCCTGCCCCCGACCGGGATGCCACCGCGATGGCCCTGTCAGCTTTGCTGACCGCCCGCGATTCTGGTGCGCCCGGTCTGGGCGCCGCC
>JAKDNC010000885.1 GCA_030452025.1 Nocardioides sp.
CAGCGATCAGGAGAGGGCACGGTCGAGAGCAGCGGCGACGTGGAGCGTCGTACACGGGAACAGAGGCACCTCGACGTCCGCCTGCTCGACGAGCAGCTCGAGCTCGGTGCAGCCGAGGATGACGCCGTCGACGCCGGACTCCCACAGGCCATCGATGACCTCGACGACCTTGCGCCGAGACGGATCGAGGACCTTGCCGTGGACCAGCTCGTCATAGATCACCGAGTTGACCACGTCGTGGGTCTCCTCGCCTGGGACGGTCACCTCGAGCCCGTGGGAGGCGATCCGGTCGGTGAAGAACGTGCGAGACATGGCGAAGGTCGTACCGACCAGCGCGACCTTCTGGACACGATTCTTCTTGCAGTCCTCGGCGACCACGTCGGCCAGGTGCAGCAGGGGGATGCCCACGGCGGCCTCGACCTGCTCAGCGACCCGGTGGAAAGTCGTCGTGCAGAGCAACAGGAAGTCGGCACCCGCGCGCTCGACACCTTGGGCCGCCGCAGCAAGGATCGTCGCGACGCCGTCCCAATCCTCCTGCTCTCCGAGACGGGTGACCTCGGCGAAGTCGACGGAGGTCATCACGGTCTTGGCCGAGGAGTAGCCACCGAGTTGCTTCTCGACACCGAGGTTGAGGTCCTTGTAGTAGGCGGCGCTGGATTCCCAGCTCATTCCGCCGATGAGTCCGATCGTCTGCACAGGCGCAGTCTTCCGTGCCGCGGCCAAAACGGCTACCCCCCGTCCGCAAGGCAGACCGGGGGAGAGATGTCCGCGGACCAACAAGCCATTTCCCCCCGGCCGCCCATCCGGCGTTCCGTGCGGTGTGCAGGTCTTGTGGGCCAATTTGCATGCGTACTGCACGGAACGCCCGGGAAAGCCTGCACGGAAAGCCCGGGAACGCCCGGAAGCGTCCGACCAGGCGGTCAGTCGCTGACCCGATGCACCTTGTGTTGGGCAGCCTGGGCGCGCGGCCGGATCACCATCTCGTCGATGTTGACGTGACTGGGCCGGGTGGCCACCCAGGAGATCGCGTCGGCGACGTCGGCGGCGACCAGCGGGTCCGGCACCCCGTCATAGACGGCGTCCGCGGCGGCCCGGTCTCCGCCGAAGCGGACCAGTGAGAACTCCGGTGTGTGCACCATCCCGGGGGCGATCTCGGTGATCCGGATCGGTTCACCGACCAGCTCGAGGCGCAGGGTCTCGGTGACCACCTGGGTGCCGTGCTTGGCCGCGGTGTAGCCGGCGCCGCCCTCGTAGGCGATCCGCCCCGCGGTCGACCCGACGTTGATGATCACCCCGTCGCCGCTCCTGCGCAGCGCGGGAAGGATCGCCTGGGTGACGTGGAGCAGCCCCAGCACGTTCACGTCATACATCTGCCTCCACTGCTCCGGGTCGGCCGACTCGACGGGGTCCGACCCGAATGCCCCGCCGGCGTTGTTCACCAGGACGTGTACGGCGTCCCCGGCGGCCTCGGCGAGGCGGCGGACCGACTCCGGGTCCGTGACGTCGCAGTCGACGGCGATC
>JAKDNC010000130.1 GCA_030452025.1 Nocardioides sp.
CGAAGAGCCCGGGAAGGGTCCACGGGGCGCCCGCCACCAGCAGGCAGGCGATCCCGGTGGGGATGCGTAGCAACCTGCGTCGCGGGCGACGGCGGGAGAGCCCACCGAGCAGGAGGCCCACCACAGCCAGTCCCGTCATGATCCACGGCAGCCCGGTGAGCAGGGCGTCACCACCGATCGGGTCCCGTTCCTCCCCCTTCGAGATCCGCCACACATCCTGCGCCCCCCGCGCCAGTGACGGCGCCCGCGACTCGCCGTAGGCGTTGGCGAGCATCACGATGGCCGTGCCCTCCTCGGGCACCATCAGCACGTGGGTGAAGTAGCCGGGCGTGGCTCCGGTGTGGTGCACCACTCGGACGCCGTCGATGTCGGTGATCGACCAGCCCAGCCCGTAGTGGTCCTGGCTGGACTCGACGTGGGGGCGTTGCATCTCCGCGCGGATCACCCGCGGGATCGTGTTGTTGACGCCGAGCTTGGCCCGGGCGTAGCCGGCGAGGTCGTCGAGCATCGAGGTGACCGAGGCGTACGAGGTACCCGACTCGTCGAAATCGGGGTCGAAGCTGACGGCCCGCCCCCACCAGAGCCGATGCCCGGGAGGAAGATCCTTCGCAGCCACGGCCGATGCCGCGCTGTGCTTCATGCCCAGGGGTGTGATCAGCCGGTCCCGCAGGACCTCGACGTAGGGCCGACCGGTCACCGACTCCACGATCGCGCCGAGGACGAGGAAATCGGCCGAGTTGTAGGCGTACTCCCCCACCGTGCCCGAGTGCTCGAGACTCTCCACGGCCCGGGCCGAACAGCGGGGTGCACGGATCGAGCAGATGATGGTCGACGGCCTGAAGCAGATGTTGCCCCTGGACCGGCGACGGTGGGACGGGGCTTACGTTGTCCACACCTTCGCCGGCCTGGCACTGGAGGACGAGATCCTCCGTAAAGCCCTGCAGCGGACCGACGACGAGCTCACCGGTCGCGTGGCGACCGCCCCGGAGAACGGCAAGGAGTGCGGCGAGGTGCCGACGGAGACGGACACCTCCGCGCATGGCTATGCGCTCGTGGCGCTGACCAGAGGCCTCGCTGTCCGGCTCCTGGCCAGTGCCCCGGGCGGTCAGCGTGGAAGGGGGCTGCCACCCGCGGAGCACCGCCGGTGGGCCAGCGACTCGATGGCCCGCGTTGCTTCCGACCTGTGCCCCGGAGAATGCCGCCGAGTCGTCGCGAACTGACGACATATCGCTGCCGGCTCGCGCCGACTCGATCGGTCAGAGGTCGCCGAGAGCAGTCATCACGGCACGGTGGTAGGTGGGGTAGGCGAAGTGCATCGACTCCAGCGTCTCGACCGGGATGCGTGCATGGACCGCGGTCGCCAGCATCGAGAGGATCTCACCTCCACCGGGGCCCACCGCCGTGGCACCGACCAGGACGTCGCCGTCAGCGACCACCTTGACCAGGCCGCCCGCCTTCGCGATCCAGCCTCGGGCCCCGAGGTCGGCCGAGAGCCCGGCCCGGATGACTCCGCCTGCCTCTCGCGCCGCGTGCTCGGTGATCCCGACCGAGCCCACCTCGGGGTCGGTGAAGGTCACCCGGGACACCGCCCGGTAGTCGGCGGCGTGCCCGCCCTGGTCCAGGATGTCGCGGACCGCGACGTCGGCCTGGTACATCGAGATGTGGGTGAAGGCGCCCTTTCCCGTGACGTCGCCGATCGCCCAGAGCCGCTCCCCCGCCCGCATCCATTGGTCGGTCGCCAGCACCGGCGCGGACGGGTCCAAGCCGATCGACTCGAGGCCGATCGCGGAGATGTTGTTGTGCCGCCCCGTCGCCAGGAGCAACTGGTCCGCCCGGAGCTCCTGGTCACCGCGCTCCTGGTCACCGACGGTCACCAGGAAGCCGTCGTCGTGGGAGACCGCCGAGACCGCCGCCCCTTCGATTACGCCGATACCCTCGGCCTTCAGCGCATCGGCCACCAACTTGCTGGCCTCGGGCTCCTCGGGAGCCAAGATCCGGTCCGCAGCCTCCACGATCGTCACTTCGACCCCGAAACGGGCGAATGCCTGAGCGAGCTCGACGCCGATCGCGCCACCACCGATCACGATCATCGAGCCGGGCAGCTCGGTGACCCGGATGGCCTCGCGGTTGGTCCAGAAGGGTGTGTCTTCCAGCCCCGGGATCGGGGGCACCGCGGGCTCCGTGCCGGTGTTGACCACGACGCCGCGCGAGGCGACGTACGTCGTCCCGTCCACCTCCACTGCGCCGGGGCCGGTGAGCCGCCCCTCGCCGCGGACGAACCGCACTCCGGCGGCCTCGAGTCGGTCGACGGCGATCCGGTCGTCCCAGTCGGTGGTGGCCTCATCACGGATCCGCTCGGCGACCACCGACCAATCCGGGTTCAGCTCGGAGGTCCCGGCAAGGCCCGGGACGCGGCGTCCCTCGGCCAGTGCATCAGCCGCCCGGATCATCATCTTCGACGGGATGCAGCCGTAGTAGGGACACTCACCACCCACGAGGCGACGGTCGATCCCGACCACGCTCAGGCCGGCCTCAGCCAGGCGGGTGGCCGCTGACTCGCCGCCGGGGCCGAGTCCGAGCACGATCACGTCGACATCCATGTGGCCCACTCAACTCCCCGGGACCTCACCTGTCCATGCCCACCGATTCCGTTGTCGAATCGCAGACAGAACTTCCACACACCGCGCGTTCCTCGAAGCACCCGGCTCGATGGTTGCTGGCCGTGGGCGACGGCGAGTGGTGATCGACCGTGGTCCGCGCCGCGTTCAGTGGTGGCAGGTCACCGTCGTAGGTGCCGTGCGGTGGCGAAGCAGAACAACCCGTAGCATCCGATGCCCAGCCCAAGCACGATCAACAGGTAGGAACCGAAGGGTTGCTGCAGGACCTTGGCCAGCGCGACGTCCAGCCCTCCGGACTTCGTCGGGTCGTGTGTCACTGCGGCATAGACGAAGAGTGCACCCACCAGTCCGATCGCGACGCCTTTGGCGAGGTAACCCGCAGTGCCCAGAGCCAGGTACACCGTGCCGATCTGGCCGCGCTTTCCTTTCGCCGCCAGGTGTTCCGCGTGCCTGCCGCTCGCGCCGTACCACGCCATCCACAGCGCGAATCCGACGACGAGCACCCCCGCTGCGCCGACCAGCCACTGGCCCGCGGGCAGATTCATCAGTCGCGCGGTCGGACCGTCGGTGCCCTGGCTCCCCGACGAGCCGAGCAGGACCTTGAGGGCGCTGCCACCGATCGCCCCGTAGATCACCGCCGTGCCCAGGTGTGCGCCGCGCCCGAGCCACTCCTGCGCCGCAGAGTCCGCGTCAGGGTCACCGAGAACCACCTGCAGAAGCCGCCAGGCAACCAGCAAGAACATGCCCAGGGCGACGCCCCACAACAGCACCTCACCCAGGGGCTGTTGTGCGATCTCGTGCAGCGCACCGGTCGAGTCGGCCTTCTCGCTGTGGTCGCCCAGCGCGAGCTGGATGGCCAAGACTGCGACGACCACGTGCACGATGCCGTACGCGATCAGGCCGAGACCGACCGCCCGGTCGATCCAGTTGCTCTGCTCGGCCCGTCGCGCGAGCCGATCCGTGGGGGGAGGCATGACCGGATCATCTCAGGTCCGGGTCAGGAGTGGCCGTGGTTGCGCACAATGGCGCCGAGGACGCCGTTCACGAATGACGGTGACTCGTCGGTCGACAGTTCGCGGACCAGGTTCATCGCCTCGGAGACCGCCACCGCGTTGGGGACGTCGTCGACGTGGAGCACCTCGAAGACTCCGAGTCGCAATACGTTGCGGTCCACTGCCGGCATCCGCTCCAGGGACCAGTCCTGGGCGGACTCCCCGAGAAGCCGGTCGATCTCGGGTCGATGCTCGACCACTCCTCGGACCAGGGTCGCGGTGTAGTCGTTGCTCGGTCCCTCGCCGTCAGCGATCGCTCGCTCGAGGGCAACGTCGGGCCCTTCGTCGCGCATCTCGCTCGCGAAGAGGATGTCCAGCGCCCGCTTGCGGGCCTTGCCACGAGCTGACATCAGGACTTGACGCGGCCCAGGTACGACGAGTCCCGGGTGTCGACCTTGACCTTCTCGCCGGTGGAGATGAACAGCGGAACCTGGATCTCGTGGCCGGTCTCGAGGGTGGCCGGCTTGGTGCCACCGGTCGAGCGGTCCCCTTGCAGGCCGGGGTCGGTCTGGGTGATCTCGAGCTCGACCGAGGCCGGGAGCTCGACGAACAGGACGCGGCCCTCGTTGGTGGCGACGATGGCTTCCTGGTTCTCCAACATGAAGTTGGCCGACTCGCCCACGAGCTCGGGAGTGACGTCAATCTGGTCATAGGTCGAGGTGTCCATGAAGACGTAGGACGTGCCGTCGTTGTAGAGGTACTGCATGGTCCGCTTGTCGACGTTCGCGGTCTCGACCTTGGTGCCGGCGTTGAAGGTCTTGTCGACGTTCTTGCCGGACTCGACGTTCTTGAGCTTGGTGCGCACGAATGCCGGCCCCTTGCCGGGCTTGACGTGCTGGAACTCGACGACGGTCCAGAGCTGGCCCTCGAGGTTGAGATCCATGCCGTTCTTCAGGTCGTTCGTGGATGCCATGCGCAGGAGAACCTTGCTGTCGAAGGGGTGTGGGTACGCCGCCCGGGCGCCGCTGGTTGGCAGGACCCGGTGGCAGCGACCCACTCTATCCGTCGGCGGCGCTGTTGCGCGAACGAGGCGGCACCCGGTGCCCCTCACTCGAACTCCCACACCACCTCGACCTGCACGGAGAGCTCGTCCTCACCCGCCCGGATCGGGACGCGTGCCGCGCTGCGCAGGGCGTTGACGTCCATGCTGGCGGAGTAGTCCTGCTCCGGCCCCTCGGGCTGACTGGTCACCTCGCGCAGGGTCAGCACCTCGCCCAACGACTGGCCGCTCGCCTGGGCATACTGCTCCGCCTTGGCGGTGGCTTCCCCGACCGCTGCCTCCCGGGCCTCGTCCAGGACGGCCTCGACGTCGGGGAGCCCCAGGCTGATGCCCTTCACGCGGGCGTTGTTGGCGCCGACATCGACCGCTGCGGCAATCGCCTTGCCGGCTTTCCGGAGCTCGGAGACCGTGACCCGGGCCTGCTGGCGCGCGCGGTAGCCGCGTAGCGTCGGCGGCTCGTTCGAGTGGTAGTCAAGGACCGGGTTCATCGACAGCCGGTGGTCTGCATGTCCGCCTTGGTGACGTCGTGCTCCTCGAGCGAGGTGAGCACCGAACGCATGGTGGCGCTGCCCTCGTCAAGGGCAGCGGAGAGGTCGCCACGTGTCACCGCGACCGCCACCGTGAACGAGACCTCGTCGGGGACCGCTGTGGCCTTGCCGGTTCCGGTCATCGTCATGGTGCGGTCGTCGCCGGACTTCTCGACAGCGCTTGCCGGCGTACCCCCGTCCTTTCTCCTGCGCCGCCGAGCAGGTAGGCACACGACAGCCCGAGCAGGATGAGTCCCGCAACCAGCACGCCCTTGACGCTCACCGAAGTGCTCTTGTCCATCATCCCGTCCTTCTCCGCGAGGTGGCCCACAAACCCGCGAGAGCGTGGATGGGACGGAACTGCGCGCCGATCGGTTCCGGGAAGGTCAGGAGGCGGCGACGACCTCGAGTGCCTGACGGTAGCCGTCGACCCCCTGCCCGGTGATGACTCGGATCGCGTGCGGGGTGATCACCGAGGTGTGGCGGAACTCCTCGGGGCGCGAGGCGGGGTCGGAGATGTGCACCTCGACGAGCGGAGCGCTCAGTTGGGCACAAGCGTCGTGGAGCGCCCACGAGTAGTGGCTCCACGCGCCCGCGTTGAGCACGACCGGGGATCCGTCGTCGGCCGCGGAGTTGAGCCAGTCCAGCAGGTCGCCCTCGTGGTTGGTCTGGCGCACCTCGACCTCGAGGCCCAGGCTGCGACCCCACGCGAGGCACTTCTCGGCGAGCTCGGCGTGGGTGGTGCGGCCGTAGATCTCGGGCTGGCGCCTGCCCAGACGGCCCAGGTTCGGGCCATTGAGCACCAGGGCGGTCATCGCGCACCTCCCAGGGAGGCGTACGCCTCGCGGAGGATGTCATCGTCGGGTCCGGCCAGGATCTGCGGCGCCGCGAGGTCGGAGAGCACGACGAAACGGAGCTGGGTCCCCCGCGACTTCTTGTCGACCTTCATCGTCTCGTGGAGGTCGTCGAACGGCGACGCGTCGTATCCGGTCGGCAGGCCCACGAGGCCGAAGACCCGGGCATGGCGGTCGGCGACGTCCGGTGCGAGCACGCCGGAGCGGCGCGCCACCTCGGCGGCGTACACGCACCCGATCGCAACCGCCTCACCGTGGCGGACGCCGTAGTCGCTGGCCTTCTCGATGGCGTGAGCCAGGGTGTGTCCGTAGTTGAGAATCTCACGGCCGGGATGACCGTCGCGGCCGCCGGTCTCCCGGAGGTCGTCGACGACCACGTCGATCTTGACCTGGATCGATCGGGTGACGAGCTCGCGGAGCACGTCGGAGGTGGGGTCCTGCGCGGCGTCGGGGTTCTCCTCGACCAGGCGGAGGATCTCGGGGTCGGCGATGAATCCGCACTTGACGACCTCCCCGAGGCCTGCCCGCAGCTCGTCGATCGGCAGTCCGGCCAGCAGGGACAGGTCACAGAGCACGCCGGCAGGCTCGTGGAAGGAGCCGATGAGGTTCTTCCCGGCCCCGGAGTTCACGCCGGTCTTGCCACCAACGGCGGCGTCGACCATGGCCAGCACGGTGGTGGGGACGGGGAGCTCGCGTACGCCGCGCAGCCAGGGCGCTGCGACGAAGCCGCCCACGTCGGTGGTCGCACCGCCACCGAAGGTGACCACTGCGTCCGAACGCGTGAACCCGGCCTCACCCAGGGCCTCCCAGCAGTCGTTGGCCACCGACGCACTCTTGGCGGCTTCACCGTCGGGCAGGCCGAGCGCCATCACGTCGTACTCGGCCACCAGCGCGTCAAGGACCGGCTGGGCGATCTCGGTGAGGTCGCCCGCGAAGAGCAGCGCGACCCGCTCGACGTCCGGGCCCAGGAGGCCGGGCAGACGGTCGGCCAGGTCGTTGCCGATCACGACGTCGTAGGCGGATGCCCCGCCAACGTGGAGAACTGTGGGGTCGGTCATTGCTGCTCCTCGAGCTGTCGGTCGATGTCCGCTGCCACGTCCTCCGCGGTGCGCCCGTCCGTGTCGACGACGAGGGTCGCCACCGCTTCGTAGACGGGAGTGCGCTCGTCCAGAAGAGCCTTGATCCGGCCGCGCATGTTGCCCAGCAGCAACGGGCGCGCGGTGCCGAGCCCGACCCGCTTCACCGCAGCAGAGAGCCCGACCCGCAGAAAGACCACGGTGTGGCCGCCCAGCGCCGCGCGCGTCCCCTCATCGAGGACCGCTCCCCCGCCCAGGGCGAGGACTCCGTCGTGCTCAGCCACGGCTGCCGCGACCGCAGCGCGCTCGAGCTCCCGGAAGTGCGCCTCGCCGGACTCGACGAAGATGTCTGCGATGGTGCGTCCCTGCGCGGCCTCGACGTCCTGGTCGGTGTCGCGCACCGGGGCGTCCCAGAGGTCGCCGAGCAAACCCGCCACCGTCGTCTTGCCGGCCCCCATCGGGCCGACGAGGATCACGCGGGGGCGGTGGTCAGCGGTCACGAGAACGTGATCGCGTCGAGGTACGCCGCACAGTTGCGCGCCGTCTCTGCGACCGAGTCGCCGCCGAACTTCTCCACGACCGCGTCGGCCACGACCAACGCGACCATCGCCTCGGCAACGATGCCGGCTGCCGGGACCGCACAGACGTCCGAGCGCTGGTGGTGGGCTGCGGTGGCCTCGCCGGTGGCGACATCGATGGTCTTCAGCGCCCTGGGAACAGTCGCGATCGGCTTCATCGCAGCACGGACACGCAGGATCTCGCCGGTGGTCATCCCACCCTCGGTGCCACCGGATCGACCCGAGGCGCGGCGGATCACGCCGTCCTCGCGGACGATCTCGTCGTGGGCCAGCGACCCCGGTGTGGCGGCCAGATCGAACCCGTCCCCGACCTCGACTCCCTTGATCGCCTGGATGCCCATCAGGGCCCCGGCCAGGCGTGAGTCGAGGCGGCGGTCCCAGTGCACGTGGGAGCCCAGGCCCGGTGGGAGCCCGTGAACGACGACCTCGACGACACCGCCGAGGGTGTCACCGTCCTTGTGGGCCTGGTCGATCCGCTCGACCATCGCCTTGCTCGCTTCTGGATCCAGGCAGCGCACCGGGTCCTCGTCGAGGCCCGTCAGGTCATCGGGTCCGGGGACCGAACCGGCCGGTGCGGGGACGCCGCCAAGCTCGACGACGTGGGAGACGATGCGGGCGCCGACGCTCTGCTCCAGGAAGTTGCTG
>JAKDNC010000886.1 GCA_030452025.1 Nocardioides sp.
GGCACCCACAGCAGCTCGAACCCCTCCGCCTCGATCCGCCCCGCCAGCCCGTCGCGCAGCCCCTCCGGCGCCTCCCCAGTGAGAATCCTGGGCTGCGGCCTGTCGGGGATCGGGTCACCGGCGGTCTGGGACACATCCCAGACGTAGGCCGGGCGCACCCCGACCATCTTCGAGCGCACCGTCTCGCCCGGCTTCGGCTTCTCACCCCGGTTCAGGCGCCGCCACGACGCCGGATCAGACGGGTTCGCCGACGCGAACCTCCCCGTCACTGGGGCGAGGATCTGGTACCCGGCCTGCCCTTTCTCGACTTGGCGGCCGAGTTGCTGCCACTGCTTGTACCCGGCGACATAGGTCGGGAACGGCTCAGGCACGCGGCCCTGCTCGAACGCAGCCTGATGCTGCTGCCAGATCAGCAGGACGTTGTTGAACGACCGCGACCGGAACCGGGCGGCGAACCGGAGCGCGTCGGCCCAGTCGTCGCCGGTGACCAGACGCTCGACAGCACCCGTGAGCTTGTCGTGGAGCTCGTCGAGCTTCGCCTCCCGCGCCTGGCGGGCCTCCTCTTGCCTCGTCGCCATCGTCCGGCCTCCTCCCGGCGGGCCAGCCACCAGGGGCGGCGGCTGGCCCTTGCACCTGCGAGGTGAGCCAGGCACATCCGGCGAAGTCGAGACGGTCAGCGAACTACAGGATCGGTAGGTTGGCCGCCAGGACAACTTGTGGTCGTGCCTGACGTAGGACATACCGGACTACCAGCGCTTCCGCCGACGGCGGGCAGGAAGCGGTGATGTCCGGTCGGACGCCGGACGAAATGAGGGTTTACCGGACCACGGTGCCGTTCTCGGGGTGATCCGTGCAGGTGGGGCGCATGGCGCGGTAGCGGCTCGGGCTGATCCCGGTGTGCTCGATGAACGCCTCCGTCGCCCGCGAGCGGCTGGACCACCCGACCTGCCGGCCCGTGGCGGCGACGGGGAGGTCGGTCTCGCGCAGCAGCCGGGCCATCTCCTGCACGCGCAACATCGTGAGATACGCGATCGGCGTCTTGCCGTACGCGTCTGCGAATATCCGGCTCAGTTGCTGCGGAGAAAGCCGCACGGTCTCGGCCAGCTCACGCAACGTCCACGGATGCGCGACGTTCTCGTGAAGCGCCTCGCGCGCAAGCAGCGCTTCACGACGTAACGGCGCGAACCGGCGAGTGCGCGGCGGCACCGGGCGGGAGCGTGCCCGCTGCAACGGCGTCAAGCGCGCCGGGGAGATGCGGACATAGGGGGTGACCACGTCCATGATCGCGAACCAGAGCGCTTGCAGCCGATGGAATCGGCGCTGGAACTGCCCGTCGAGGCTGAGCGCGACCATCTCATCCAGCCACGCCATCATCATGCCCGTGCGGTCCTCACCGAGGCGCAGGATCTGCGCTGGATCGGAGTAGACCTTCTCCGCGAAGCCCCTTGCATCGAGCCGGTCGTGCAGGATGCCGGCGTGCTGCCAGAACGCCTGATCGATCACGTAGTCGGTATCGGC
>JAKDNC010000887.1 GCA_030452025.1 Nocardioides sp.
GCCACCGACACCGACCCCGAGCGTGAGCCGTCCGGGAAACAGCCGGGACAGATCTGTCAGTTGACGGGCCACCAGGACGGGGTGTCGCAGGGCGCGCAGATAGAGGCCGACACGCACCGGCACCTGCTCCTGCCCGGCCAAAGCGACCCCGGCGTGGATCAGGCCATCGAAGCCGGTTCCGTCGTGGAAGCTGACATGGTCACCGATCTGGACGAAGTCCACCCCCGAGTCTGCGGCAGCGGCGAGCACCGCGCCCGGGGTGACCCCGGGCTGGCCGATGAAGGCACTGGTCAGGGTCACCCCGATCTGAGTTCGGACGACGGTCAACTCGACCCGCCTGAGGTCGGACGCGGCGGATCATCATTGCCGGGGCCCTCACCGGTCCCGCGTCCGCCATCGGCACTGACGGTCGAGTGAGCGTCACCATCATCTGCCGCTCCACCCTCGTTGGGTGCGATGGCAGCGTCTGCCGCTGCATCCGCCTCGTCCACCCGCATGACCATGGAGTTGCCGGCCTTGCGCTTGCCCATGAAGGCCGCGACCAGCACCACCAGCATGAGGCCGAAGACAGCGCCCGAGTACGGACGAGTTACGAAGATGGAGAAACTCCCGTCAGAGAGCAGCATCGAACGCCGGAAGGACGCCTCGAGGATCGGACCGAGCACGAACGCCAGGACCAGCGGCCCGGGTTAGAATCCGGTCTTCTTCATCACCCAGCCGATGACACCGAATCCGAGCACGATCCACATGTCGAAGATGTCGTTGTTGATCGAGAAGACACCGGCCATCGTCACCAGCAGGGCGAAGGAAGCCAGAATTCCTTCACGCACGCGGAGCATCTGAACAAACAGGCCAACCAGTGGCATGTTCAACGCCAACAGCATCACGTTACCGATGTACATCGACACGATGACACCCCAGAAGATGTCCGGGTGCTCGTTGATGAGCTGCGGCCCCGGAGTGATGCCTTGGACCAGCAGCGCCCCGAAGATCAGGGCCAGCACCACGTTCGCCGGGATCCCGAGCGTTAGCAGCGGGATGAACGATGACGTGGAAGACGCATTGTTCGCGGTCTCCGGCCCAGCCACTCCCTCGATTGCTCCCTTGCCGAAGCGACTCGGGTCCTTGGCGCGCTTCTTCTCCAGCGCGTAGGAGGCCAAGGACGAGATGACACCGCCACCACCGGGCAGGACACCGATGAAGAAGCCCAGCACCGAGCCGCGAGCGATCGGACCTGCCGAGTCCTTCAGGTCCTTGCGAGTCGGCATGATGTTCTTGACCTTCTTGGCGATCAGCTGCGCCCGGTCGGTCTGCTCGAGCTGGTGCAGGATCTCGGCGACGCCGAACAGGCCCATGGCGACAGCCACGAAGTCGACGCCGTCCCAGAGTTCAAGCAGACCGAAGGTGTAGCGCTGCTGACCCTCGATCGGGTCCTGGCCCACCGTGGCAAGCAGGAGGCCGAGGGCCGCCATGCACAGGCTCTTCAGCGGCGAACGGGTGCCGAGATAGGTGACCTT
>JAKDNC010000888.1 GCA_030452025.1 Nocardioides sp.
CCGGATCGGTCGATCGGTGGCGGCGACCTATCCCACCGTGCGCCGGATGGAGGTGGACGCCGAACGGTTCCAGGCGTTCCCAGAGCCGTTCGCCGTCGACGGGCTGCACCCCTCCGAGGCGACGTACGCCGTGTTCGCCGAGGCGATCGCGCTGGTCATCCGCGAGGCGATGGACTGAGCCTCGGGCCTACTCGGCGGCGGCGCGGCGCAACGACTCCGAGAGTCGGTCAGCTGCGGCGAGGACGGCGGGAGCGTGCATCCGGCCGGGCTGACGGGAGAGGCGCTCGAGGGGCCCGGAGACCGACACCGCGGCGATGATCTTGCCGCTGGGGGAGCGGACCGGTGCGGAGACCGAGGCGACGCCCTGCTCGCGCTCGCCGACGGACTGGGCCCAGCCACGACGGCGGATACCGGAGAGTGCGGTGGCCGAGTAGGCGGCGTTCTGCAGGCCGCGGTGCATCCGCTCGGGGTCTTCCCACGCGAGCAGCACCTGCGCGGCGGACCCGGCACGCATCGTCAGCTGCGAGCCGACGGGGATGGTGTCGCGCAGTCCACTGGGTCGCTCGGCGGCGGCCACGCAGACGCGATGCTCACCCTGGCGGCGCCACAACTGGGCGGACTCGCCTGTGATGTCGCGGAGTCGGGCCAGGACGGGGCCGGCGGCGGCGAGGAGCCTGTCCTCCCCAGCAGCTGCGGAGAGCTCGCTCAGACGGGGGCCGAGGACGAAGCGGCCCTGCATGTCGCGGGCGACCAGGCGGTGGTGCTCGAGGGCGCCTGCGAGGCGGTGGGCCGTGGGGCGGGCGAGCCCGGTTCCGGCGACCAGACCCGCGAGGGTGGCCGGTCCAGCCTCCAGCGCGGCGAGCACCAGGGCGGCTTTGTCGAGTACGCCGACTCCGCTAGAGTTGTCCATATGGCAATACTGCCGTCTCAGATCATGGGATGCAACATCTACCATATGTGATCTGGGCGGCAACCAACGCAGCCGCACAGATCCGAACAGTCCGTGGAGGGACCGCAATGGGCAAGACACTTGTCGAGAAGGTGTGGGACGAACATGTCGTCCGTAGTACTGACGGAGAGCCCGACCTTCTCTTCGTCGACCTCCACCTGATCCACGAGGTCACCTCTCCGCAGGCCTTCGACGGACTGCGCCTCGCCGGACGTCCGGTCCGTCGCCCCGACCTGACCTTGGCGACCGAAGACCACAACGTCCCGACCCTCGACTGGGACAAGCCGATCGCCGACCCGGTCTCCAGGACTCAGGTCGACACCCTGCGCAAGAACGCCGAGGAGTTCGGCGTCCGTCTCCACCCGCTCGGTGACGTCGAGCAGGGCATCGTCCACGTCGTCGGCCCGCAGCTCGGTCTGACCCAGCCCGGCATGACGATCGTTTGCGGCGACTCGCACACCTCGACCCACGGAGCATTCGGTGCGATCGCCTTCGGGATCGGCACCTCCGAGGTCGAGCACGTGCTCGCCACCCAGACCCTGCCGCAGACGCGGCCCAGGACGAT
>JAKDNC010000889.1 GCA_030452025.1 Nocardioides sp.
ACCAGGACCAGGACCAGGGTGAGGACCAGGCGGGGGGAGCTCGCCTCGACGAGGACGCATCGACCGACAAGCAGCACGCCCCCACGCAACAGGAGGGCCCCGGCGACGCTTCCGACGATCAGGACGGGCAGCGCACCGACCAGCAGGACCGCAGCGACCAAGACTCGGACAACGAGCAGGGTGGTCCGCGCCGCCGGCGCCGTCGCGGTGGGCGGCGTCGACGCAAGGGTGACGGGAATGGCTCCGACGGTGATGACAACAATTCCCAGGACTCCTCCGGCGACTCCGGCGACTCCGGCGACTCCGGCTCCTCCGGGGACGACGCCGACGGGGACGCCGAGAAGGGTTCGTCGAGCGGTTCGAAGACTGACTCCGGCAGCGAGGGTGGCGGCACCCGTCGCCGTCGCCGTCGTCGTCGCGCCGGTGAGGACGGCGGCGACGCCGGAGACGACCCGGAGAACACCGTCACCAGGGTCCGCAAGACTCGCTCCGCCGAGGATCAGATCACCGCGGTCTCCGGATCCACCCGCCTCGAGGCCAAGAAGCAGCGCCGCCGTGAGGGTCGCGAGGCCGGACGCCGGCGCGCTCCGATCGTCAGCGAGGCGGAGTTCCTGGCCCGGCGTGAGGCAGTCGACCGTGCCATGGTCATCCGCCAGCGCACCGATCTGACCCAGATTGCCGTGCTCGAGGACAAGGTTCTCGTGGAGCACTACGTCGCCCGTGAGTCGCAGACATCGCTGATCGGCAACGTCTACATCGGGCGGGTCCAGAACGTGCTGCCCTCAATGGAGGCGGCGTTCGTCGATATCGGCAAGGGTCGCAACGCGGTCATCTACGCCGGCGAGGTCAACTGGTCCGCGCTCGGTCACAAGGACGGCCAGCCCCGCAAGATCGAGTCCGTCCTCTCCAGTGGCCAGTCGATCCTGGTGCAGGTCACCAAGGACCCGATCGGCCACAAGGGGGCCCGCCTGACCAGCCAGGTCAGCCTGGCTGGACGCTTCCTGGTCTACGTGCCCGACGGCACCACCAGCGGTATCTCCCGCAAGCTCCCCGACACCGAGCGGTCCCGCCTCAAGTCGCTGCTCAAGGAGATTGTCCCGAACACGGCCGGCGTCATCGTGCGCACCGCCGCGGAGGGGGCTTCCGAGGAGGAGCTCACACAGGACGTCGAGCGGCTCAAGGCCCGTTGGGAGGCGATCGAGGCCAAGTCGAAGTCCGGCGGCAGCCCCAAGCTGCTCTACGGCGAGCCCGACCTGACCCTCAAGGTTGTCCGGGACCTGTTCACCGAGGACTTCAGCAAGCTGGTCATCGAGGGCGACGAGGCATGGGAGACCGTCCAGGAGTACGTCCACGAGGTCGCCCCTGACCTGGAGGAGCGCCTCGAGCGCTTCGAGCCGGGGGAGAAGGGCGGCGACTCGTTCGCGACCTACCGCATCGACGAGCAGATCTCCAAGGGCTTGGACCGCAAGGTCTGGCTCCCGTCCGGCGGGTCGCTGATCATCGACCGCACCGA
>JAKDNC010000890.1 GCA_030452025.1 Nocardioides sp.
GCGCACGGCCGAGCTCCAGGGCGACGGCAACCGCTGCTCGATCAGCAACAGCCATTCGACGTCTCGTTTCCCTGGACCGGAGAACGATGCTGCCCCGTGGCCCGCGAGGTCCCCGCACCTCGATCGCCACCTGCTGATCAGCCGACTCCCGGGAGGCGATGCGACTCCGCTCGACCAGACGCCCCTCCACGTCGTGGAGCTCGACGACACATCCTGCTGCTCGAGAGATCGCGTCGAGCAGGGAGCGCATTCCCTCTCCGGCCACCACGACGGCCAGGAAGTCGCGCCACAGGGGTTCGCCGGTGGTCATCGAGCCGGTCTTGTGACGCAGCAGCAGGTTGTGGAAGTCCTCCGCCATGCGCTCGAAGGGCACGACGGTGTGAAGTGCCATCAGGACGAACCCGCGACGCCGTGCCGCCTCGACCATGGGCCGAGGTATCTCGAAGAAGGACCGTCCGACTTCCATGGCGAGCGCGGCGCAACCAGCATCAGCAATCTGATCAACGTACGCGGCGAGCTGCTCCCCCGTCCGCCCGTGGAGTCCGAGCCCGGTGGTCAGCAGAACCTCCCCGCCGGCGAGCAATCCGCCCATCTCGTAGACCTCCGAGGAATGCACCCAGCGCACGGTTGTGCTCTCCGGGTCGCCGGCCAGGACGACAGCATCCGCAGCCCGGAACGAGGGCATGGCCAGAACGTCTCTCAGTGGGATCAGCATCCAGCCTCCTCGGGCTACGCACTGTCAGACAATTGAAGGTTCAGACCCGACAATATGTCCCTTGTCGCTCCGACCGCCCTCTGGTGATGTGAGTCACGCATTCGCTCACACCTCACTCAGGAGCCGACCAATGACCCTTCTCGCCAACAATCAGGCCAACGACCGGGCCCACCTCGACCTCGCCATCGAACAGGCACGCACCGGGTGGGACGAGGGCGGTGTCCCCATTGGGGCCGTCCTCGTCCACGAGGGTGAGGTCCTCGCGACCGGACGGAACCGTCGGTTCCAGATGGACAGCGCCATCCGCCACGGCGAGACCGACTGCATCGAGCGGGCAGGGCGACTGCCGGCCAAGGTGTACCGCAACAGCGTCCTCTACACCACGCTCTCCCCCTGCTTCATGTGCGCGGGCACAGCCGTCCTCTACGAGATCCCCCGGATCGTCGTCGGAGAGAACCGCTCCTTCCAGGCCTCCGAGGAATGGCTGCGCTCACGAGGCGTGATCGTCGACGTCATCGACGACCCGGCCTGCCGAGCCCTGATGGAGCGCATGCTCGCCGAGCGCCCGGAGCTCTGGGCCGAGGACATCGGCGAAGAGGCATGAGCACCCCAGCACGTGAGCTGCCCACCGAGGCCGACGGTGCAGTGATCGATCCGGACTACCCGGTGACTCCGGTGCCGGGGCACGCGCGCAAGTCCTTCTTCTCCCTGGCCGTGGTGCTCCTCGGTTTCACGATCTTCACCCCGACCATGCTCGCTGGCGCCGAGCTCGGTCGAGCGTTCTCGCTCAACGACC
>JAKDNC010000131.1 GCA_030452025.1 Nocardioides sp.
GAGTGACGACATCGTTGTAGCCGTCACGGTCCCAGTCGCCGACGTTGAGCAGGAGGTCGGCAGCGGCGAACCGGCGCGTGCCAAGGTTGACCATGCGCTTCACGTTGTGGGTGCCGTTGTGTGCCACCGTGACCAGCATCTTGCCCTTCAACGTGACCAGGTCCGGGTCACCGGAGCCCGTCACGTTGGCGGCGGCAAGGGTCGTGGCGCCCTTGGTGAGCATGGTGCGGCCCAACCAGTGGCCGTAGCGTCCGTTCTCGCGCCCCGGGAAGACGAAGCCGGCGCCGGTCCTCCTGACCCGGGCGAAGAGGTCTGCCTTGCCGTCCGCGTCGAAGTCGGCGTTGCCGATGATCTGGTCGTAGGGCTTCCAGTTGCCGGGCACCTTCTTGCGCACCCTGAGCCCGCCCCTGCCGTTGTTGGGGTGGAGCCACAACACTCCCGCCTTGTCGCGACCCAGGAGATCGCGACGCCCATCACCATCGACGTCACCGCCGGCGACGACTAGGTCATAGCGGTCCCAGCCGACGTTGAGCCGCCTCTTGGTGAACTTTCCTTTGCCGTTGCCGGCGAAGAGGAAGAGCCGGCCGGTGCGTGGATGCCGCGCGACGAAGTCGTTGGTCTTGTTGCCGTCGAAGTCCCCGACCGCGGTGATCTTGTCGAGCCCGGCCATCTGCGGGCTCGTGCCGTGCATCGTGGCGAAGGCGCCGTCCCCCCGCCCCGGCCGGATTCCGAACCTCCCGTTGCGGGTGAAGCGGACCAAGGCGTCCGCCTTGCCGTCACCGGTCACGTCGGGGGTCACGGCGACTGCGTCGAAACGCGGCCCGAAGCCGCCGAAGCTCCTTCCGGTCTTCCAGGTGAGCATTCCCCCGGTGGGCAGGATGAAGGCGCGCTTGTCCGAGGCCCTACGCAGGACGATGTCCGGGTACGCCGACTTGCTGAGGCCGGTGGTGCGTTCACGCCCGCTCCAGTCCGACTGGTAGCGCGCAGCCTTGGTCCGGATCGCGCCCAGCTTGGCGTAGAGGTAGCGGCCCGGACATGCCGTGGAGCCGGCGTCGCGGTGACCGTTGATGGCACGGAACGTCCTGCGACCCACGCGCTGCCTGGTGCTGGAGGCGCTGACGCCGTGCAGCGAGAGCTTCCAGGCGAAGAGGCGGCCGTACGCGTTGAGCATGGCCGGGGGCGGTCGCGTGATGTCGAAGTTCCCGATCGCCGACATCGCGAAGGAATAGTCGTTGTATCCAAGGGTGTGGGCGCCCACCACGGGACGGTCCACACCGCCGGCGCGGCCTTCCCAGATCCGGCCGAACTTGTCGACCAGGAAGTTGTAGCCGACGTCGCTCCATCCCCGCGACTGGGTGTGGTAGGCGTAGATGCTCCGGATGATGCCCGGCACCTCTGCGCGGGTGTAGTTGTTGGAGTTCACCCTGTGGTGGACGAAGCCCGCATGCACCTCGTAGTAGCGCAGCGAGGACTTGTCTCGCAGCCGCTCGTTGGCGCCCCACTGGGCCCGCGAGAAGATCCGTGGCTTCGCGGTGTGGCTGCCGGCCCGGAGGGACAAGTCGCCGTCGCTGGTCTGCAGGTCGATGTTTCCTGAGTCGTCCCCCTGATCGGGAGCGGTCGCTCCGTCGTCGAGCTTGGCGGAGTCGAGCTTGGCGGTGTCGATCGCGGCATCCTCGACCTCGCGGTGGCTCCCCTGACCGGGATCGATGACCGCGAGCTTCATGTCCTCGGGCTCCTCGACCCCTGTCGAGGTCACTGCCCGCGCCTCAACGTCGTCGACCTTGCCGATCAGCAACGGGTCGGTTCCGGGTCGGGTCTTGGTGGCCTCGGCGCTGTCCGGGTCGGGGCCATGCTCGTCGTGGTACTCCAGGGGCGTCCACTTCGACCAGGAGTCGCCGGTGCGAGTGCGCACCTCGACCGCGATGTCGTCCTCGGCGAGCTTGGTCTCGGGGCTCCAGGTGACGCCGACTGCGCCATACCCCTCGACCTCTTCAGTGTCGCTGCGGAGCTCCTCCCCCGTCCTCGCCTTCGGGGCTGCAGCACCGGGGGCCGTACGCGCCGCAGCGGTGGGGGTGGCGGTCATGGCAACCTCGGTGACCTCCGGGTCGACAACCTCCGTCTCGACCAGCGCCTCCGGCTCGTCGCCGCCTGACTGGGTGCCTGACTGGGTGCCTGACTGGGTGCCCGACTGGTTATTCGCCTGGCCATTCATCTGGCCATTGGTTTGGGCAGCCGCATCGGCGGTGCCGATCGGAGTCGCGCCCGAGGGATCACCGGACGCTCCGTCGGGCGCTGCAGTGCCACCAGGCCGCGTGATGACCACGTCCAGGGAGACGATGCTGGCTGCGGGGACAAGGACAGCAATGACCGCACCGAGCGCCAGGAACTGCTGGCAGGCGGTGACAAATCGGGCCTGTGAGGGGCGCATACTCGACGACTCCAGTGCGGGGGAAGGATCACACGAGTCCCAAGTTTCACATCAGCCACAGGGGTCACCGCAAGTGTTCTGAGTAACTACAATCATGTAATTTCCACTCGACACGCCGAGCAACGCAATATTTCCTCACCTTGGCGCGAGAGGTCCGGCGAACAGACCGCCGCTCAGATGTCGTTGCCGAGCTCGTCGTCGGACTGTTCTTCGTCCGTCTGGCTCCCGCTGCCCTTGGCGTCGTCGTACTTCAGGTGCTTGATGCCCGGGCCCACCGGACCGTCGTAGGTCAGGCGGCCCTTCTCCAGGACGAGGACCCGGTCACACATCTTGCGCACCGAGCCGGCTGCGTGGCTGACGTAGAAGAGCGTCCGCCCACTCTTGCGAATCTCCTGCATCCGCTCCAGACACTTGCGCTTGAACGGCTTGTCCCCCACGGCCAACACCTCGTCGGCGAGAAAGATGTCGCAGTCGACGTGGATCGCGACCGAGAACCCGAGTCTGGAGAACATCCCGGAGCTGTAGTGACCAACCGCGCTGTCGAGGTGCCTGCCGACATCGGCGAACTCGACGATGTCGTCGAACTTACGCCTGGTCTCGGCATCGGACATGCCGAGGACCGCGGCGTTGAGGAAGATGTTCTCCCGCCCGCTCAGCTGCGGGTGGAAGCCGGCACCGGTCGCGATCAGGCCGGAGATCCGGCCGCGGGTGAGCACCTTGCCCTGGTCGGGTCGCATGATGCCGTTGATCAGCTTCAGCAGGGTGCTCTTGCCGGAGCCGTTGAGCCCCATCAGTCCGATGGACTCCCCCTGCTCGACCGCGAAGGAGACGTCCTCGAGCGCGTTGAAGGTCTGGCTGAGCTCCTGGCCCCGCGCCGCCGCCACAGACATCTGCTTGATGGTCCGGTGGAAGCGGATCTTGAACTCTTTCTGGACGTTCTCCACGACGATGGATTCGCTCATCACAGACGCTCCGGAATCCGGTTCTCAAGCTTCGAGAACACATACTGGGCAATGACGAGCAGCACCAGCGCCGCCGCCAACTGACCGATCCCCCAAGTGAACAGGTGGTGCGGGAGGTCCTCGCTGATGGTCTCCTCGGGGTTCTTCGTGGTGCCCACCCAGAAGGCCCGCTGGAAGAGCAGCACGGCGTCCGCCATGGGGTTCAGCAGGTAGAGCGTGGTGTGACCACCAAACCGGTCGTCGACCATGCTGTAGGGGTAGATCATCGGCACGCTGAAGGTGGTGAACTGTGTCAGCGTCTGCACGACGTTGCTGAAGTCACGGAAGAACACGTTCGCGGCACTGAAGAGCACAGCCAGGGCCGTGCCGAGCACGGCGACCAGCACGAAGCCGAGAAGCCCAGCGAGCAGCCCCATTGGGTCCGGCCGCCAGCCACTGGCGACGCAGAAGCCGCTGAGCAGGACCATCCCGGGGATGACGTGATAGGCGGAGACGAGCATCGAGGCCACCGGGAACATCTCCCGTGGAATCGCCATCTTCTTCACGATCGCCTTGTTCTGCACGATCGAGCGGGTCCCCGCGCCGAAGCTCTCGGTGAAGAAGTGGACCATCACCAGCCCCGCGAAGAGATGGATCGCGAAGTTCTCGATGTTGCGATCCAGGATGACAGCGATGACGAAGTAGTACATCGCCAGCCGGGAGGCCGGCTGCAGGTAGGACCAGAACAGCCCCAGGAACGAGCCCTGATAGCGCGCCGATATCTCGCGGCGCACCAACAGCCGCAACAGGTAGCGCCGACGGAAGACCTCGAACAACCCAGTCGTCGCCGCCGGGGAGGCCAGGGGCGCATCGACGACGCGCGTCTCGCCCTCCGGCTCAGTGCTCATCCGAATCCTCGGAGGTCAGTCCGAAGGTCTTCTCCCATGCCTGGGGCGAGACGATCTCCACGAGCTTTGCGCGGTACTCCTCAGAGAGCCGCGGCCACTCACGGTGCAGCCTCTGATGGATCTCGACAGTTCGCTTGAGCAGGTCACGGAACCGCTCGGGATCGCGGCGGTAGAGCGCAGCCGAGGTTCCGTCCGGCATTGACACGACCGCGGAGTCGTACTTCGCGAGCCGGAACCACTGCGCGTCCATCGCCTTGACCTCGGCCTCGGGGAACTGCTTGGCCAGGGCGCGCGTGGGACGAAGCTGCCGGATCGGCGCGAGTCCGGCGGTCAGGAGCATGCCGAAGCGACCCGGGAGCGCGGCACCGTCGCGGCCCTTGCGCGGCGGCTTGGTACGACGCACCGGGGGAAACGCTTCGGGGTCACCGGCCAGCTGGGCGTCGGTGAATGCCTTGCTGAACTCACGGATGCTGGGCAACTTCGTGCCGAGCTCGTCGTGCAGCTTGTCCGGGCCCTCCAGCACGTCCAGGAGCGCCTGGTGACGCAGCTCGACGGTGGAGTACTGCATCGACACGAGGTGCTTGACCTGGTGGTTGAAGCTCTCCCGCACCATCCGGCCACCACGGTCGTACTGCGAGTGCAGCAACGCCGCGATGAACCGGTTGCGCTGGTGGAAGTAGGACTGCCAGTCCAGCGCGTCGTTCTTGTCGGTCCACGGGATGTGCCACACCGCCGCCCCGGGCAGGGTCACCGTGGGATAGCCGGCGTCGCGTGCGCGCAGGCCGTACTCGCTGTCGTCCCACTTGATGAAGATCGGGAGTGACAGCCCGATCTCCTCGAGCACCACGGTCGGGATCAGGCACATGAACCAGCCGTTGTAGTCCACGTCGACCCGGCGGTGCAGCCACTTGGCGGAGCGGAGGTTGCGGGCATCGAAGTCCCAGTCGTTCTTCACGTGCGCAGCCGACTGCCACCAGAAACGCCACGGCTGGACGACCTCACCGAAGCTGTGCAGGCGGGAGCGCGCGTAGAGGCTGAACATGTGGCCACCCACGATCGTGGGACGACGCGCCAGGTCCCCGAAGGTGACCGCCCGGATGATTCCCTCGGGCTCACAGACGACGTCGTCGTCCATGCACATGAAATACTTCGCAGTCCCCCGGCGCAGCGTCTCGAGCTGCCCACGGGCGTATCCGCCGGACCCACCGAGGTTGGCCTGCTCAACCACGCGCAGCTTGTCACCGAGCGCTGCCTCGGCCCCACCGAAGTTCGGGGAGTCGACGACCTTCTGGGTGCCCTGCTCGGCGACGAACACCTCATCGATGTATCCGGCCAGGTCCTCGTCGTTGCCGATCTGGGCGAGCAGGTTCGCGCAGAAGTCGGGCCGGTTCATCGTGGTGATGCCGATCGCGACGTTGCCGTGCTCGGCTCGGTCGTCGGGGACCTCGGCGGTCCACTCGGCGGACTCGACCCGGGCCTCCTCCTCACCGGCGGTGACGTCGTACCAGTACCACCCGCCGTCGGCGAACGGCTTGAGCGGCAGCTCGAAGTGGAACTCGTCGCTCCCGGACTCACCGACGTAGCCGGTGCTGACCCGCTGCGAACGCCCGCTGGCCATCGAGCGATAGATGGTCACCGAAGCGCCCTGGCCGGAGAGGCGGATGGTGAGGTCGACCTCGTCGACGACGGTCCAGCGTCGCCAGTAGGCGGCCGGGAAGGCGTTGAAGTATGTCGCGAAGGAGAGTCGGGTTCCCTCGGGGATGCGCAGGCAGTGGCGGTCGACGATGTGGTCCGGGTGCAGGCTGGTGCCGGAACCGGCGCCATTGGTGGTGAGCACCGCCTCCACCATGGCCTTGCCCGATGACTTGTCCTCATCGGCATCGGCCATCACCGGGCCGGCGTCGACGTAGAGGCTGATCACGTCGAGGTCGGCGTCCTGGGGCAGGATCTGCCTCTGCAGCAGTCGGGTCGCGGTCATTCGTCCACTCCTCCGCTCTTGAGCTCCGCCCCGTCGGCGAAGTAGGGCTTCAGCTTGTTCTCGAACATCGAGAGGGCCGAGCCGATGGCCATGTGCATGTCGAGATACTTGTAGGTCCCCAGGCGCCCACCGAAGAGCACGAGCGGCTCCTTCTTGGCGAGGTCGCGATACTTCAACAGTTTCTCGCGATCCTCGGCGGTGTTGATCGGGTAGTACGGCTCGTCGTCGGGCTCCGCTGCCCGAGAGTACTCATGGATGATGACGGTCTTGCCCGGGATGTGGGTCTTGACCCTCTCCGGGTGGAAGTGCTGGAACTCGAGGACGCGGGTGAAGGGGACGTCCTCGTCGTTGGCGTTGACCACGGGGGCGCCCTGATAGTCGTCCACGTCGACCACGCTCTCCACGAGGTCGACGGTGCGCCAGGACAGGCGGCCCTCGGAGTTGTCGAAGTACTCGTCGACCGGACCGGTGTAGACGATCGGGACCTTCCCCTTGAACTCCTCGGCCACGCCGGGGGTGTGCAGGAAGTCGACTTCGAGCCGGACCTCGATGTTGGGGTGGTCGGCCATCCTGGTCAGCCAGGCGGTGTAACCATCGACCGGCAGGCCTTCGTACTTGTCGGAGAAGTAGCGGTTGTCGAAGTTGTAGCGGACGGGGAGCCGCGTGATGATGTCCGGGCTCAGCTCCTTCGGGTCCGTCTGCCACTGCTTGGCGGTGTACCCCTTGACGAACGCCTCGTAGAGGGGGCGGCCGATCAGGCTGACCCCCTTCTCCTCGAGGTTCGTCGCGTCGGCGGTTGCGATCTCGCTGGCCTGCTCGGCGATCAGCTCGCGCGCCTCGTCAGGCGAGTGGGACTTCCCGAAGAACTGGTTGATCAGCCCCAGGTTCATCGGGAAGGAGTAGACCTGCCCCTTGTACTTCGCGAACACGCGGTGCTGGTAGTTGGTGAAGTCGGTGAAGCGGTTGACGTACTCCCAGACCTTCTCGTTTGAGGTGTGGAAGAGGTGCGCGCCATACTTGTGCACCTCGACGTTGGTCTCGGGATTCCGCTCAGAGTAGGCGTTGCCACCGAGGTGGTGGCGGCGCTCGAGAACGAGCACCTTGAGTCCGAGTTCGTTGGCACAGCGTTCGGCGATGGTCAGTCCGAAGAAGCCGGAGCCGACGACGACGAGATCTGGGTCAGACAAGGGGTGCTCTCCTATGAGTATTCGAAGCGGCGGTCAGTCTAGCGATGGGGCAGCAGCGCCGCCGGGGGCGTGCGCATGTGGCGCGCCGAGCGAATGGCCCGGATCACGTTCCGGGCCTCAGCACGTCCCCCACGGAGCGGGCTGAGCAGCAGCACGGCGACCACGATCAACCACGGCTTGAGGCGTACGGCGGCATTCTCGCCATACCTGAAGTGGACGACGAAGAGATTCCGGAACATGTAGAACCCCTTCCAGGTGTCGAGGTCGTGCTGCTGGTTGAAGTCGAGCTGACGGACCAGGACAGCATCGCGGACGGCGACGATCGGAAAACCCGCCCGGCGGGCGCGGACCGCGAAGTCCACGTCGTCGTAGAAGATGAAGAAGCTGGGGTCGGGCAGCCCGATCTCGTCGATCACCCGGCGGTGCACCATGAATCCCTCGAAGGCGACATTCTCGATCGCCAGCTCGGCCGGCAGGTCGGCGCGGGCGGCGTAATGATCGTCGACGCAGGAGGTCTTGGGCCGGAGATGGAGCGGGTTGGCCAGGTCGAAGTGGAGGGCGGCCTTCTCGACGAGCCTGCCGTCGAGGTCCTCCCGCACGGCCATCAGGCACGAGCCCGGGTGATCCATCAACACCGCCAGGCAGTCCGGCGCCGGCAGGACGTCGTCGTCCATCAGCCAGATCCGGTCGAAGCCCGCGTCGTACGCCTGCGAGACACCGAGGTGGAAGCCGCCCGCTCCCCCGGTGTTCTCGGCGTTGTGGGTCACCCGGAGCGGGAGGTCGCCGCGCGCGTCGAGCACCTCACGGGTGTGGTCGGTGCTGGCGTTGTCGACGCC
>JAKDNC010000132.1 GCA_030452025.1 Nocardioides sp.
CGTCATCACTGGCGAAGAGCTCGGCATCCACCTCGAGCTCGCCGACGACTACCCCCGCATGCCCGCCGCGTAGGGCTCCGAGCCCGAGACGCATTCAGGCTCGGAGACCGATGGTCTCCGAGCCTGAATCTGTCGGGCTGACAGGATTTGAACCTGCGGCCTCTTCGTCCCGAACGAAGCGCGCTACCAAGCTGCGCCACAGCCCGATCACGGTTTGTCGCCGTGAGCAGAGGCGAGCCTACCCGAGCCCCCGCTGCCGCTCGAAATCGGTGTCAGGCAGCAGTGAAAGTCATCAGTGTGGCCTCCGGTCGGCAGGCCACCCGCACCTTTGCGTAAGGGCTGGTTCCGAGGCCGGCGGAGACGTGCAACCACGCCGAACCGGGGTCGCCGGGCCGCGAACCCGCGGGATGCCGATGTAGGCCCTTGGCGCGGCCCCGCTCGAGATCGCAGTTGGTGGCCAGGGCTCCGTACCCCGGCAGACAGACCTGCCCGCCGTGCGTGTGGCCGGCGATGATGCCGTCGTACCCGTCGGCTGCGAACTGGTCGAGGACCCGCAGGTACGGCGCGTGGGCCACCGCCAGCCTCACGTCCACGTCGTCGGGGGCCGGGCCCGCGACGCTCGACAGATCGTCGTACTTGAGGTGGGGGTCGTCCACGCCGGCGAAGCCGAATCTGGTCCCACCCACGGTGAGCTGGTTCGAGCGGTTGGTCAGGTCGAGCCAGCCGGCCTCGAGGAACCCATCTCGCAGGCCACGCCAGGGCAGCTGCGGGACGTGAGTGTTCCGCTTGCCGTCGTCAGGGAGCAGATAGCGGAAGGGGTTGCGGGGTTGCGGCTCGAAGTAGTCGTTGGAGCCGAAGACGAAGACGCCGGGGACATCGAGCAGCGAGCCCAGCGACTCGAGCACGACCGGGACTGCGTCGCGATGGGAAAGGTTGTCGCCGGTGTTGATCACCAGGTCGGGGGCGAGGTCGCTCAGCCGGGCGCAGAAGTCGCGCTTCGCGGACTGGGTCGGCGTCAGATGGAGGTCGCTGACGTGGAGCACTCGCAGTGGCGTGTGGCCTGGGGGCAGGACCGGGACGCTCACCTCGCGGAGGGTGTAGGCGCGGGCCTCGGCGAGCCCGTACCCGAGTGCGGTGGCGCCGGCGAGGGCGCCCAAGCCGAGAATCCGCGTGGGTTGCATGCGGCAAGGCTGCCACAATGGTTCACATGAGTGCTCTCAAGGACCGCCTCCGCGCCGACCTCAACACCTCGATGAAGGCCCGTGACAGCATCCGGTCCTCCACCCTTCGGATGTTGCTCACCTCCATCACCAATGCCGAGGTGGCCGGCAAGGAGCAGATCGAGCTCACCGACGAGCAGGTCGTCAACGTCCTCTCCACCGAGGCGAAGAAGCGCCGTGAGGCCGCGACCGCGTTCGAGGACGCCGGCCGCGCCGAGAGCGCCGAGAAGGAGCGCGCCGAGCTCGTCATCATCACCGACTACCTGCCGGCGCAGCTCTCCGAGCAGGAGATCGGCGACCTGGTCACCGCCGCCATCGAGCAGACCGGCTCGGCCGGCGAGGGGATGAAGGCGATGGGCAAGGTCATGGGCGTCGTCTCGCCCCAGGTCAAGGGCAAGGCCGACGGCGGCGCCGTGGCTGGGGAGGTACGCCGCCAGCTCGGGTCCTGAGCTGACCGAGCGCGGGTGTCACTGCACGCCTGCGCCGGTCAGCGGCCGTTGTTCCCGTTGCCGCCGCCGTTCCCGTTGCCGCGGCCCTTGTTGTTGCCGCCGCCGTTGCCGCCGCCGTTGCCGTTGCCGTCGTCTCCGCCACCCTTCTTCTTGTCCTTCTTGTCTCCGCCCCCGTTGTCCTTCTTGGGTGGCGGCGGCGGGACGTAGGGCGTGCCGTCGGAGACATAGATCGTGACTGTGTCACCACTGGATCCGGTGTCGCCGGAGCCGGGTGAGGTGTAGGCGACAGTCCCCTGGGGGTAGCTGGAGTCGACCTGATAGCTGGTGACGCTGGTGGCGAAGCCGGCGTCCTCCAGGACCTTCTTCGCGTCGTCAACCGACTTCCCGCCGGTGGACGGGATCTCGACCAGCAGACCCGAGATCTGATCGGCCGGGGGAGCGGTGAAATCGTCGTCGGGGAGATACTGCTCCACCGCGTGCATCGCGTCCCCCCACATCGGGCCGGCCGTGCCGGAACCCGAGGCGGTCGAGATGTAGGAGCCGCCGACGTACTGCCCCACCAACGTGTCCGGGCTGCCCGCGCGGTTGGCGCCCGCGATCATCGACGCGGTGGCCAGGTTCGGGGTGTAGCCGAGAAACCACACTGCCTGCTGGTTCGAGGTCGTACCGGTCTTTCCGGCAGACTCCTGATTGAGGGCGAGCCCGTTGGAGGCGCCGAAGCCGCTGCCCTCCTGGACCCCGCGGAGCACGTCGTTGACCGCGTCGGCCACGCCGCCAGGCAGGACCTGGAGGCAGGACTTCGGATAGCTCTTGACCAGTGTGCCGTTGGCGTCCTCGATCCGGGTGACCGGGCGCGAGTCACAGTGGACACCGCGGCCGGCGAAGGTCGCGTAGGCCTCGGCCATCTCCAGTGGTGTGGTGTCGGCGATGCCGAGAGTGAAGCTCGGAACCCGCTCAGCACCGGGGCCAGTCGGGTTGGTCAGGCGGATGCCCATCTTCTTGGCCAGGCGATAGGGCTTGCAGATCCCGGTCCTCTGCTCGAGAGCCATGAAGAAGGTGTTCACCGAGAGCTGGGTGCCGGTGTAGAGGTTTGGCGAGGACTCGGCGTCGGTCGAGTTCTGGACATTGAAGGAGCCACTTCCGTAGGGCTCGCCGTCGCAGTCCTCGTAGTCACTCTCGCTGAATGTGCGGCTGTCCGGGGAGGGGATCCTGGTGGACAGTGAGATCCCCTGATCGATCGCCTGGGCGAGGGTGAACGCCTTGAACGTCGACCCCGCCTGGAACCCGCGGGCGCCACCGAGATCCTCGGGGATCGTGTAGTTGAGGAAGGTCTGGCCCTTGTCCTGGTCGTTACCCATCGGGCGGGACTGGGCGAGGGCCTTCACGTTGCCAGTGCCGGGCTCGATCATCGCGAGGCCGCCGATGGCGTTGTCGGTGGCGTAGACGTGGTCCTTGACCGAGTCGTCGGCCGCCTGCTGGAAGCGCATGTCGATGGTCGTCTTGATCGTCAGCCCGCCGGACTTGAGGAGGTTCTCCCGGGCCGTGCGGCTGGTGCCCAGCTCGGGGTCCTGCTTGAGGTACTGCACGACGTAGTCGCAGAAGAACGGCGCGTTGGAGAAGAGGCAGCCGTTGCGGTTGGGCGTGATCTTGAGTTTCAGGCCCTGGTCCTTGACCTTCTCCGCGCGCTTCTCGGGGATCACGTTGAGCTGGGCCATCCGGTCGATGACCACGTTGCGTCGCGCCATCGCCTTGTCGGGGTAGTTCGTCGGGTCGTAGCCCACCGGGTTCTTGACCAGGCCCGCGAGCGTGGCCGCTTCGCGCAGGCGGAGCTGCCCGGCGTCCTTGCTGAAGTAGTGGCGGGCGGCGGCCTGGATGCCGTAGACGCCGTCGCCGAAGTAGGCGATGTTCAGGTACCGCTCGAGGATCCAGTCCTTGGAGTAGTTCTGCTCGAAGGCGACCGCGTAGCGCAGCTCACGGAGTTTGCGCGCGATCGTGTCCTCCTGGGCCGCCTTGCGCTCCTCGGCGTTGTCACCGGCCTGGTTGAGCAGGCTCAACTTCACCATCTGCTGCGTGATCGAGGACCCACCCTGGCTGACCTGGCCGGCGGCCTGGTTGGTGATGAAGGCGCGCATGGTGCCCTTCACGTCGAGTGCGCCGTGCTGGTAGAAGCGGTAGTCCTCGATGGAGACGATCGCCTTGCGCATCACTTTGGAGACCTTGTTGAGCCCGACGTTCACGCGGTTCTCGTCGTAGAGCGTGGCGAGGGTCGAGCCGTCAGCAGCCAGGATCTTGGTCCGCTGGGGCAAGGCCTCGGTCTCGAGCTCTTCGGGCAGCTCGTTCATGGTCTCGGCGACGTCGCGCGCACTCAGCCCGGCAACGGCGGCGAACGGAATCGCGAGCCCTGCACAGACCACGCCCAGGATCGCGGAGACCACGACCATCGATCCGAGGTGGGACAGGACCGTGGACGCGGAACGCTCCGGCTCGAGGTCAGACATGGGAGCCAGAGTACGGGACGGGGCCTCGGCCGCCCAGTCTGTGAAGCGTCTGTGACTGCCGTGCGGACCGTGGGGGACTAGTCCTTTGTGACTAGGGACCCTGGCCGGATCGTGTCTGTTTCAATGACTTTTCTTTGCATACGGTCGACCGTGGGGATTGGCCCATGGAGAGTTCCGTCAGTGGATCTCTCCGAATCGGTTGGATGTGGGGACATCATGTGGGTTGAAGATTGGGTGCCGGCGGCCGCGTGCCGCAAGGCGCAGCCGGATGAACTCTTCGTGAGGGGAGCAGAGCAGAACAAGGCCAAGCAGGTCTGTGCGGGTTGTCCCGTGCGCACCGAATGCTTGGCTGAGGCTCTGGACAACCAGATCGAATGGGGTGTCTGGGGAGGAATGACCGAGCGCGAGCGGCGCGCGTTGCTGCGCCGCCGTCCGAACGGGTCATGGCGCACTGTCCTGGAGGCGGCGAAGTCCAGCCACCAGGACCGTGACCGGCTGATCCGGACCTGACTGGCCGGAGCGGTCAGCGCTGGGCGGCGAGAAGTTCGCCGACCCGGCGCAGCCCGGCAAGGTCGTGAACGTCGGTCGAGAGGGCTGGTACGACGGCTGTCGGCACCGCTGGGTGCGCGGCGGCGAACCGCCGGCGGAGCACGGCCTCACGCTCGACGATGCGGATCCGGTCCGCATGCAGCCGCAACAGGGCCACGGTCAGGCCCGGAGTCTGCTCCGGGTCGCCCGCGCCTGTTCTGTCGATCCGGCTGGCCGCGGCCATTGCCTCGTCGGCGTCGAGCGAGCCCGCGGGGGCCGTGGACGCCCGGTTGACCACCAGCCCGGCCAGTGGCATGTCCTCGCCGGTGAGTCTCTCGACGAAGTACTCCGCCTCCCGCAGCGCGTCGGGCTCCGGAGCGGCCACCACGAGAAACGCCGTACCCTCGGCCTGCAGCAGGGCGTAGGTCTTCTGGGCACGGGCGCGGAAGCCGCCGAAGAGCGTGTCGAACGCGGCGACGAAGGTCTGCATGTCCTGCAGCACGGTCGCCCCCAAGATCTTGGTCAGCGCGTTGGTCATCATCGAGAATCCGGCGGTCATCAGCCGGGCCGGACCACGGGCAGGCGCAGTCAGCAGACGGATGAACTTGCCGTCCAAGAAGCTCGAGAGACGCTCGGGGGCATCGAGGAAGTCCAGCGCCGAGCGTGACGGCGGCGTGTCGACCACGATCAGGTCGTAGTCGCCCGTCTCCACAGCGTCTCGGTGGAGCTGGCCGAGCTTCTCCATCGCCATGTACTCCTGGGTCCCGGCGAACGAGCTCGACAGCGCGACGTAGAACGGGTTCTCCAGGATCTGCTTCGCCTTCTCCGGGCTGGCCTGGCCCTCCACCACCTCGTCGAAGGTCCGCTTCATGTCGAGCATCATCGCGTCGAGGGACCCCGGACCCCCGTTGACCCCCTCGACCGGGCGCGGGGTGTTCTCGAGCGCCTCGATCCCCATCGCCTGGGCGAGGCGGCGGGCCGGGTCGATGGTGAGTACGACGACCTTGCGGCCCCGCTCGGCCGCGCGCAGCGCCAACGACGCGGAGGTGGTCGTCTTGCCGACTCCGCCCGATCCACAGCACACGATGATCCGGGTGTTCTGGTCATCGAGCAGGGCGTCGACGTCGAGCGGGTCAGCCGTGGACTCAGGCGTGGCGAGCGGACCGACGCGGGTCCTCTTCCGGCTCATGATCGGCACCTCATGCCATGCCCTGCTCCCGTAGCGCGGCTGCCAGATCGTAGAGGCCACCCATGTCGACCCCGCCGGCGATCCGGGGCAGCTCGTAGGTCGGCACGTCCATCGCCTGCACGAGTTCGCGCTGGGCGTCCTCGAGGGCCCGGCGCTCGGCATGGTCCCGGGCCTCGGCGGTCAGCCCGTCGACAAGTGAGTCGTCGACCTCGACGCCGGCGTCCTTGAGCTGGCCGGTGATCGTTTCCCGGTCGAGCTCGTCGCGCCGGGCCGCATCGAGCAGGTCCCCGGTGAGGTCGCGGGGTCGGACCAGGTTCACCACAACCCCGCCGACCGGCAGGTCGGCCGAACGGAGCTGCCCGATCCCGTCGGAGGTCTCCTGGACCGGCATCTCCTCGAGCACCGTGACCAGATGCACCGCCGTGCGCGGCGAACGGAAGAGTGTCATCACCGTGTCTGCCTGCTTCTTGATCGGACCGGCCTTGGCCAGCCCGGCCAGCTCGTCGTTCACGTTGAGGAACTGGGTGATCCTGCCGGTCGGGGGAGCATCGAGGACGATCGCGTCGTACTGGGCGCCGCCCTTGCTCGAGGTGCCCTTCTTCCGACCTGAGCGGGCCGCCTCGTAGACCTTTCCGGTGAGCAACACGTCGCGCACACCGGGGGCGATGGTGGTGGCGAAGTCGATGACGCCGAAGCGGTCCAGCGCCTTGCCGGCGCGGCCGAGTCTGTAATACATCGCGAGGTATTCGAGCAGTGCGGACTCGGCGTCGATGTGCAGCGCGAACACGGCCCCCGCCCGGCCGGCCGGTCCGGGCAGGCCAGCGGCGATCCGGCGCTCTTCGTAGGGCAGCGGGTCGACGTCGAACATCTTCGCGATGCCCTGGCGGCCCTCGACCTCGCACAGCAGCACGTTGCGGCCACGACTGGCCAGGGCCAGCGCCAGGGCGGCTGCGACGGTGGACTTGCCGGTGCCGCCCTTGCCGGTCACGACATGGACCTCCACCTCGGGCCAGTCGGTGCGTCGCTTTGTGCTCACCCCGGCGATCTTACTGGGCCCGGAATCGCCGGATGCGCCTCGTCAGGTCGTGGGCCTCATGCAGCAACAGGCGGCCGAGCTCCGGGCGTCGGTCGGGGTCGAAGCGGCGCTCGATGCCGGTCAGGGAGAGCGCCCACTGCGGCCGGTCGTCTGCATCGAAGACGGCCGCGGCCATTCCCCAGCTGCCCTCGACGATCAGGCCGGGGTTGAGGGCCCAGCCGGTACGTCGGGTGGCGACCAGCCGCTCTTGCAGCGGCCCGGGAGCGTGGTCGGGACCGAACTTTCCACACAGATCATGCTCGGCCAGGTGTGTGGTGACTTCGCGCTCGGGGAGGTAGGCCAGGATCACCAGACCCGCCGACGCGACGCCGAGCGGGAACCGGATCCCTTCGTGGAGGACATGGGAGCGGATCGGGAAGCTGCCGTCCTCGCGGACCAGGCAGATCGTCTCCTCGCCCCGGCGGGCGGAGAAGAAGGCGCTCTCCGCAGTGGCCTCCGAGAGCCGCCGGAGGCTGGTCCGGGCGAGGTCGCTCACGTCGTACCTCTTCGCGGCAGCGTTGCCGAGCAGGAACGTCTCGGGTCCCAGCAGCCAACGGCCAGCCGCGTCCCGGTCGACCAGGCCCTCGGCCTGCAACGCGGTGAGAAGGCGGTGGGCGGTGGGTCGTGCGAGTTCGGTGGCCGTGGCGAGCTCGGTGGTGGTGAGTCCGTGCGGCTCGCTCTGGGATGCGGCGCGCAGGATCCGACCGATCCGGCCGACCAGCTGGTGCGGGGGCTGCATGCCACGAGAGTACGGCAACGTTCACTGAGTGAACGCGTGCGTTCATTTTCGTACCGGTGTCGAGAGGTTCCCGGCCCGACGTTGACGACGGCGTGGTGGCCTGACCAAATGGGTGTCTCAGGACACATCGAGGAGGCACGTGGTGGACAAGGTGATGGCGGATGCCGCAGCCGCGGTGGAGGACATCGGCTCGGGCTCGACACTGGCGGTCGGGGGGTTCGGCCTCTGCGGCATCCCGTCGGTGCTGATCGAGGCGCTGCTCGCCCAGGGCGCCGACGACCTCGAGGCGTTCTCAAACAACTGTGGCGTCGACGACTGGGGCCTCGGACGGCTGCTGGGTGAGAAGCGCCTGCGGCGGATGGTGGCGTCCTACGTCGGGGAGAACAAGGAGTTCGCCCGGCAGTACCTCTCCGGCGAACTCGAGGTGGAGCTCACCCCGCAGGGCACGTTGGCCGAGCGGATGCGGGCCGGTGGGTCGGGCATCCCGGCCTTCTACACTGCCACCGGTGTTGGCACCCAGATCGCCGAGGGCGGCC
>JAKDNC010000133.1 GCA_030452025.1 Nocardioides sp.
GGCGGGGACGCGACGGGCGGCACGGGGTCGTGGGGGCCACGCTGACGGTGCGCGGGGGACGCTCGGACGACCTCGGGTGGCCGAGCGTCGACGATCTCGACCACGTCCAGTCCGCGTCCAGCCATGTGGTGGCGCACCCGTTCGACGACCGTGTGCTGCTCGGCACCCACCGAGCGCGCAACCACGGCGCCACGGCCGCGGTCTCGGCCGGCCGGGTCGGGCGGCAGCAGGCATGCCTCGACGGTGCCTCCGTGGTCGTGGAGTCGCGCCTGATGGACCACGAGGACCCGGCAGCGAACTCCAATCTGCACTTCACCCTCTGGGACGCCGCCGATGCCGTGCGCGGCCTGCGGCGCGAGGGCCACACCGTCTTCCTGCACTGCGTGGCCGCGGAGCAACGCACGCCGAGCATCGCGATTGCCTACGCCGTCCTGCTCGGCAAGGACATCGGGGTGGCACGGGATGCCGTGCGCAACGCCCTGCCCAGCACCCGAGCTCACGGGCGGGTCTGGGATGCGGTGGCTGACCTCGAGTGAGGTCGCATCCAGCCGCCCGATCGTCCACAGGTCGGGTCGTCGAGGCAGTTGTCCACAGGTCGTCTGCGGGGGCTGGCCGCTCCTCGTCCCGGGGCGTTGACTCGGCGCATGCCCAAGTCACGAGGCCGAAACGGCCGCCGCAACCGTCCCAGCACGCACAACAGGTCCGCGCAGCTGCGCGCCAAAGCCGCGACGCGCGATCAGTATGAGCCGTACGCCAACGCGATCATCGCCGCGAACGCGTGCGAGGCCGACGGAGACGCGAAGGGAGCCCTCGACGTCATTGGCCAGTCGCCGCACGGACCCGACGGGGAGTTCATGTGGGCGCCGTGGCGGATTGATCGTCTGCTCCAGATGGAGACGTGGCGGAGATTCTTGCCGCCATGGGCGTTCGCCCGCTGGATGGTCCAGCAGGCCGGCTCCCAGATGACCCGGAGGTCGGTCGAGCGCACGCTCCAGGCAACTGACATGGCGGTGAAGGTGCAGGGCCGGTCGCCGACCAGTGCCCCCACCAGTCGGCGTACCTGGATCGGCGACCACGACTGGGTTGCCCACCAGCTCGCCGTGCACGACCTCGGTGGACTGGCCGAGTTCGTCGCGAGGCGTCCTGGTGTCGCAGGGCTGGCGGGCGACGTCAGCTCCTGGGTGGATGCGCCGATGGGCGGATACCGATGCGTGGACGAGACGGACCAGGAGATCGTCTGGACGGACCTGGCAAGTGGGGACGAGATCACCACGCTCAACCTGGGTGCCGCGTTGCACCTCCAGGCTGGGCGATGCGTGATCGGCCGCATGGTCACGAGCGGGGATGTCCGCCTCTTCGACATCGCACCCGCGCCGGTTGGTGAGGCGGTGGCGGAGGCGATCGCCGCGAGCCCGGGCGACTGGGTCGACGTGATCACTGCAAGTGCCGATGCATCCCACGTCGGTCTGCTCAGCCCCGGTCAGGACGGCGCACTTCTCACCGACCTCTCCGAGTCCGTGTGGCGCGACGCGATCCTCGACCCATGGGGACGCGGCGACCCGGGACACGGAAGACGCGAGATCCAGCCGACCCTCGAGGAGGAGGACTCGATGACCGCCGACGCGATCCTGGGGTTGCTGCGTCAGCCGCTGGACGATGAGCTGATCCCCTTGCCCTGCTTCGCCGCGGCCCTGCTCTCCGAAGGTGTGTGGGAGCAGCTCGTGCTTCGGTTGCGACCTGAGTACGCGACGCCGTTGGGCAATCTCGCCCGTCGGCTGGCCGGCCCGGCAGCCGACATCTGCCAGCAGATGAGCAGAGCGCTGACGGAGAGCGCCTGAGGCCAGTGCAGCGCGAGGCAGCGACCTACTGCACTCCCGGCGCCCCGCAGCACTTCTTGTACTTCCTGCCAGAGCCACACCAGCACTGCTCGTTGCGCCCCGGCGGCCAGGCCGTCGCACGTCCCAGCCGAGCGATCTCCGCTGCGTAGCGTGACCTGGTCTCTGCGCTGGAGGCGTCCAGCCCCCGCGCAGCGGCAAAGGCGACCAATTCGTCCACGCTCCCCGCGGACACCCGGGGCGATGCGCCCGTGGCGGCGTAGTCGGAGAGGTGCCTGCGCATGCGCGCGCGGTGCTCCTGAAAGGAATCGCCGTAGCCTTCCGCGAGCTCGGGCCACGTCTCGATGAGCTTGTCGAACTCTGGTTCGGGCCAGTAGATCAGGGCCAAGGAGGCCGGGTCCGCGGTGCGTGGCGGCCGGATGCGTGGGGGCAGGTCGTAGGTCGAATCGAACTCCGCCTGGGATTTCCGGACCTGGCGTGTGGAAGCCGCGTCGAAACGGTCCGAGGGCAGGTTGAGCGCCCGGCGTACTCGAGCACGGCCGTGGATCAGCATGATCTCGCTGCTGCCCCACGTCCGTTCAGCATCCGGGTCGACGTCGCGCAGCGCGACGGTGAACCACCGGTGGGCGAGGTCGAGGTGACCGGCCTCCTCCAAGGCTTCACCGACGAAGTCCGCGTCGTCCAGGGGCAGGTTGCCTTCGGTGAGCCTCCTGAACAGCGGGTCGGCAAGCTCGATCGCTTCCTCGTGCTTGCCGACGAGCAGGAGAATGCTGACCAGCCACGCCCGGACATCGATCGTGGTGGGTCCCCCGTCCGTGACGGCCGCTCGGGCGCATTCCTCGGCCCGCTCATGTGCGCCGATCCGCGCATAGGCGTCCGCCGCGCAGGTGAGGAACTCGGCCCGGCCCACGGTGCCCGGTTCCAGCGCGTCGGCTCGCCGGACGACTTCGGCAGGACGGTCTTCGGCGGGCACTGTCATGTCGATGTGCTCGATCTCGTCCAGCACGTCGCCCAGGTCCATGGTCTCGAGGCTATCGACGCGCTCGCTCCGGGGCATCACCCGGCAAGGCCCCCTACCTGGATCGTTCCAAGAAGGGGCGTCTGATTCGCCCGGGGGCTGCGACGATGAGTTTCGTCGTACCCACCGGTCATCAGAGGTGTCACTCCTCAACGGAAGGCCCGCCATGCCCCGCAACGTCACCGCCCACCTCTTCTACTCACTCAACGGCGTGAGTGAGTCGCCGAACCTGTTCCAGTTCGACGCCTTCGGGCAGGAAGAGGGGGAGCGGATGGGGGCTGCCCTCGCGCCGGTCACCGAGGTCGTGATCGGGCGCAAACTCTGGGAGGAGTGGCGCGCCTACTGGAACAGCGAGGCTGGCGCGGCTGACGGGTTCGGCGACTTCATCAACCCGATTCGCAAGCATGTCCTCAGCTCGACGCTGGGTGACGACCTCGATTGGCACTCCACGCGCGTCACCGGCGACCCCGTCGACCATGTCAACGAGCTCAAGCAGGGCGAGGGTGGTGACATCTCCGTCGTCGGCGGGATCGAGACGGTTCGATCACTCTTCCTCGGCGGGGCAGTCGACGTGCTCACCCTCACCATGCACCCCGCGATCGCTGGAGAAGGGCGCCGGCTCTTCGACGACAGCGTGCCGCTCACGCGCCTCGATCTCGTCGACTCGGGGGCATCACCGCTGGGCAACGTCTTCCTCAGCTACCGGCTCAAGGCGAACTGAGACAGGTGCAGGCCCTGGCTGCTGGTTGAGCACCGTCGAGACGTTGTCCCGGGGCAACTACTGCCTGATCAGCGTGAAGACGATGACCTTGCGCTCGTTGCCCTGCTTGTCGACGGCGATCTCGTGACGGAACGGTGCCTCGGTGTCGACGACGAAGGCGCCGAGGTATCGGTGCTTCTGGCCGCCGGCTTGAGGGCCCCTGTTCCACGCCTGGAACAGGCGCAGTGTCGTGGCATTGGCAGCGTGCTCCAGACCCGCCAGGTTCCCCCCGGTCATCTGCTGGTCCCCGTCCTTGCCCTCACCGGTGAAGTAGAAGACCCGCGGCTTGGAGATGTCCCAACCTTCGTGGCTGTGGCCCTGTTCCTTTGCCGGTCGCTCCTCAGTGAAGAGGAGGACGTTCGGGCTCGTCGTGGAGGGCCGGATGCCGCGCAGGAGCCCGCCGCCGTAGAGGGCATGGATCTCCTTGCGGAGGACGATGTCCCCTTCGCGGGTGATCCACTCACTGTCCTTGGTCATGTCCGGGCTCCTCAATTGCAGGGGTGCATGCGCCTCGACGCAGTCGTCGGCGTCAATCGACCGGCCTCAAGGAGGCGGTCGGGCCAGCGAGATCCGCACGGCCATGCCTCCCTAGAGAGTGTCATGAACTCCGCCCGGAGGCACAGTCAGGCGTGTCGTCGTGCGTCGGCGCCACCCTGAACGCGGTTGTCCACAGGCCCCGAACGGCCCGGTTCTCTTGCGGCGCCATCCAGTTTACGGTGGTCGAGCCAAGCGCGGACGTCATCTATCGGGAGTTGATGATCGTGACAGATCCGGTCGTTCCACCAATTGTCTACTTGCCCTGCAGTCCGGAGTCCACCGAGGACCAGTTGCACGTCGAGAAGCGAGAACTCGACGACGGCGGGGTGGGTCTCCTTGCCTTCACGGCCCTGGACCGTCTCCTGGACGGCTGTGGGCCTGACCAGCCGTGGGCTGTCTATCCGACCGAGTCGTTGGCCGACCTCAAGCCCTATTCGATGATCGTGCTGGATGCACAGATCCCGCTCGAGGCGAGGCACGGGAGGAGCGATGGCTGACATCGATCTGGAGTTGTTCGAGCTACCAGCGTTGACGTCCTTTCATCGGTCGGCGGCCCAGGGGTTGTCGGACGTCGCCGGCGGGATGCCCAATGGGTTCGACGGTGGTGACGTCACCGCGCGACTGATGGCCATCCTCGAGTCCGTGTGCAAGACCAGTGATGACCTGGCGCAGCTCAACGGCGCGGTGGCGGAGCAACTCACGCATGTGGTCACTGACTTCGACGGTGCGGAGCGTCAAGTGGCAGCTTCGTTCGACCGATTCACCGGCCCTGAGGACAAGAGGGCGTCGCAGTGATCGACACATTGCTTCCCGGCGAGCCGGACTCGCGCGAGGAGATGGCTGACTGGCTTCTGAGCAGCCTGCGGGTCGTGACCGAGGGGGCCGGCGAGGACGTCGTACTGGCCCGACGTGCGTCTTCGCGGATCTGGGAGGGGGAGAGTGGTGAGGCCTATCGGGAATTCACACGGAGTCTCGTCCAGGCCTCCGATGAGACCAGCTCCGACATCCTCACGGCGGAAGACGCGTTCCGGCAGTGTGGCGTGCACCTACGCGCAGCACAGGAAGTCCTGGAGGGCTGTCGCCGCAAGGCGGTTGCAGGAGGCCTCGTAGTCATCGGCCCTCAGGTCGTGCCGCCGGAGCCCGCTGTCGATCCCGGTCCAGCGCCTCGTCGTGCGCCGGTGCGCGCGACGGAGCACTGGAATGAGCAGCAGTCGGAGTTCGGCGAACAGGAGCGGAAGGTTGCGCTCTATCAGCGGTTGGCGCGGGAAGCATCGACCGCCCGACAGGAGTACGAACAGTGGTGTGAGTCCAATCTTGGTTCCGCACCAAGCGGAGGAGGCGAGGGCAATCAACTTGTCGCATCCTTGCTGTCTTATCTGGAGTCGACTGCAGCGAAGGTTCTCAATTTCCAGTTCTCCTATGCCGCCAAGTCCCTCGCTGAGCAAGTGACGCATCTGCGAAGCGAAGTTCAGGACGCGCGAGCGCGCGCGGCGCGTATCAATGGGGACATGAAGTCGAAGAACCCCGCGAGGAGGGGCCCCGCGGGTCACGAGAGCGCTCGTGAGGCAAACCGACGTGCATGGACCTTGGAGCAGCTCGCGGAACGCTACGGGAAGAGCCCTGTCCGACACCTGCCGCTCCTGGGCAACCTCATGTCCTTGGGACTGTCTGCGAAACAGATCTCCGATGGAGAGTCCCCTGGGAAGGTTGTCTCCAGTGAGGTGACTGCGACGCTTGTAGGTGTGGTTGTCGTAGCCTCCGCTCCGGCAAGCCTGTCGGTGTTCACGGTTGTGGGGAGCACGATTGTGCTTGCGACAGCCGCTCATGGTGGTGCCGAACTGATCTGGGATGCCCTTCCTGCGGATGTCCGTGAGGACATCGACGCTGGGCTGAAGAAGGCATGGGAGAAGGGGAAGGACGTCGGCGGGGACATCGTCGAAGGCACTGTGGATGGGTTGAAGTCACTGACCGGAGGGATCGGATGAACCGTGTCCTGCTCCGGATGCAGCCCCGGACCGCTGAGGTCGTGACGTCAACGAGGCATCGAATCTGCTTCATCGGGTTCCTGGCGGCCGTGGGTTTCGTCTTGGTGCTCTGCCCGATGATGGTCGTTGAGGAGCGCGGCGCACTTCAGGTCGTAGGAATCTGTTTCACCGTTGTGGCCTATCTGGCTGCGGCTGGAGCAGGGTGTGCACTTCTACGGCCAAGGAAAGGACGCCTGGTTGTCCTCCAGGATCACCAGCGTGGCCTGGTCATCGTGCCGAGCTGGCGACCTTTGAGGCTCTTGGTCGTGATCGGTCTGGTGGCTATGGCGGTGCTCGTGGCTGCGGTCACCTTGGGGCTCGTCCAGGGGACGATTACGGGCCGGGACTCACGCTGGCTGTTGGCGATGGCCCTCGCAACGTTGGCGGTGGTTCCCCATGCAGTGAGGTTCGTCCTCAACGGTGCTCGCGTCGACATGGAGCTGACCAGCGACCCGTTGCGATACCGCTCGGCCTTCTCCGATGAGTCCATCGACTGGCGGAGTGTCCATTCTGTGGAGTTGGTGGCTGAGCCGAGAGCGCGGATACGGGTGAGACAAGGCGGATCGACGCTTGATCTGGTCCCAGGACTGTTCGACTCCGATCCTCGCTTGATCGTTGACCTGCTCCACGTCGTGCGTCGACGACCAAAGATGCTGGATGGTCTCGAAGGCAACGACGTGGAGTTGATGTTGCAGCATGCCTGACCAGAGGGACCGATCGCGAGGCGCGAGAGGACGGCCATTGGCTCCGAGCGTTGGCTGGGCTGTCCCCATGAAGCGACAGGGTTCCCCAGATGGAGCCAACGCTCCGAGTCGGTCAAACCCAGCATGGGTCACCGCATCCGGTTCGCCCCGGGCCAGCTTGATTGCGCAATCGTTGCGTGGCGGAGCCGAGAACTGGAACGTGGCCGATCTCAGATCAGGGATGAGGGCCAGCTCAAGATGATTCGTGAAGTGATCCGAGCCCGTGCCCGCACTCCGTCGCCCATGCCGCCGCTCAGGCAACGCCTGAACTACGCCTTCGTACTCGTGGTCCTGGGCGGTGTCGTGCTCTTTACGTTGTGGCGCGCTGTCGCCGACGAGGGCACGAGACAGTTCTTGTCCTTGTGCATCACGCTGCTGTCTTGTTCGGGAGCTACCGGCGTCGTGTATGCGTTGGTTTGGCCCCGGGGCGGGCGATTGGTTGTCGTCCGGGACGTAGCGCGAGATCAGCTGACCGTGCCCAGCTGGCGGGGGATGAGACCCCTCGTGCTGTTGACGCTCCTTGGCTGTGTCCTCTTGGCGGTAGCCGTGCTGCTGGCCTTCTCGCAGGGCGTGATTACGGGTTCCGGACACCACGAGTCAGGAGCACTCCTGGGCGGAGTGATCGCGGTGCCTGCAGTCATCACCTTCTTGGCAGAGGGATCGCGGACTTCCGAACTGGTCTTGAACAGTGACTTCGTCGAGTTCCGCTGGCCGTTCACCGACGAACTGATCGAGTGGCGCGATGTCGAGGCCATAGATCTGGTCGCGAACCCCAGGCCGAGGATTCGAATCCGGCATGCGTTCGGATCCCTTGAAGTCATTCCTGGGCCCTTCGATTCTGACCCGCGGTTGATCGTCGACCTGCTCCGCGCCGTGTGGGGGAGCCCTGAGGTCATTGAGGATCTCGACATGATCGATGTCGGATCACTGGTGACGCAGCGCTGACTCCTGCGGATCATGGTGGGAGAGGCAGTACGTCGACCGGCTGGTGTGATGCTCGCGAAGGGCTCCGACCTGCCGACAACGTCGTCCGTCTGGGCGCTTGTCCACAGGCTGTGGGTCTGGGGCTTCCGGCTGATGATGATTTTGCCTAGTGTGCCCAGTGGCGTCGACCACGTGGCGCCCGTCTCGGGAAGGTTGATCGATGAGTACGACGGGCCGAACTGCTCGCTGGTGGCTCTCTGCGCTGTGTGTGCCGTTGTTGTTCGCGGCGGGATGCTCCGACGATCCAGCAGAGGGCAATCCTGGCGATGACCCCACCTCCGACTCTGCGAGCCCAACGGCGAGCGAGTCGCCCAGTGA